>CANRMK010000143.1 GCA_947631715.1 uncultured Acetatifactor sp. | reverse complement strand
GAAAAGATCCCCGAGATAGACAGGCTGATCAATGAGAATACGGCAGGGTGGGATACCACGCGCATGGGAAAGGTGGAGCTTACGGTCTTAAGGCTCGCCATCTATGAAATGCGTTATGACGATAAGATTCCCGTGAGCGTATCCATCAACGAGGCGGTGGAGATCGCCAAGAAATACGGGCAGGAAAATTCCGGCGCCTTTGTGAATGCCATTCTGGCAAAAATCGTGAAACTGGGTGATTGAGATTCGCAGCGTCTATACGGTCGGTCAACTGAATTCGTACATCAAGAATATGTTCACGCAGGACTATCTGCTGCAGAGCCTTTTCGTGAAAGGGGAGGTCAGCAACTGTAAGTATCATTCCTCTGGACATATTTATTTTACGTTAAAGGATTCCAAAGGTGCCATCAACTGCGTGATGTTTGCCGGGAACCGCTCCGGGCTTTCGTTCCGGCTGGCGGACGGTCAGCAGGTGATCGTAGGCGGCACTGTGGACGTGTTCGAGCGGGACGGTAAATATCAGCTCTATGCGAAGCAGATCTTGCTGGAGGGGAACGGACAGCTCTATGAGCGGTATGAGCAGTTGAAGCGGGAGCTGGAGGAGATGGGAATGTTCGCAGAGCAGTACAAGAGGCCTATCCCTAAGCATATCAGGACTCTCGGCGTTGTCACTTCGCCCACCGGTGCGGCCGTCCGGGACATTATCCAGGTCTCCCGCCGGCGCGATCCCTATGTACAGATCATTCTCTATCCGGCCATCGTCCAGGGGGACGGGGCGGTGCCCAGCGTGGTGAACGGGATCCGGGCTCTGGAGCGGCTGGGCGTCGATGTGATGATCGTGGGGCGGGGCGGCGGCTCCATTGAGGATCTCTGGGCGTTCAACGAAAGAGAGGTGGCCGAGGCGGTATTCCAGTGTTCGGTGCCTGTCATCTCCGCGGTAGGCCACGAGACGGATACCACCATCATCGACTTTGTGGCGGATCTGCGGGCGCCTACGCCCTCCGCCGCGGCGGAGCTTGCGGTGAGGGATATCCGGGATATCCTGGGGGAGCTTGAGGCAGCGAGGACAAGGCTGGGAGAGGCCATGCAGTACAGACTGGAGAGAGAGTGGGCCGCCCTGGAGCGCATGGAGCTGATCCTGAAGGCGAAGAGCCCGGCGGGCCGTGTCAGGGAGATGCGGATGCGGACCGTCTCTGCGGAGGACAGGCTTCAGAACGGAATGCACCGGATCCTGGAACTGCGCCGCCATGAGTTCGAAGTCTGCCTCCAGCGGCTTAAGGGGCTGTCTCCGCTGGAAAAGCTGAGCAGCGGCTATTCCTATGTGACGGATGAGAACGGTTCCAACATCCGCTCCGTGGAACAGGCAGAACCGGGCCGGACGATCCGGATCCGGGTGAGCGACGGGAACATCAAGGCTGCGGTGAAGAGCAGGGAGAGAATTTGACGGCTGCTGAGGGAGCGGGAGGCCGAGAAAAGAGCCATGCGTGTATGTACCTGGGGTGTAGAAAAAGGCCATGCGTGATGTGCACTGGAGTGTAGGAAAGAGCCATGCGTGCTGTGCACTCGGGCTGTAGGAAAGTTCATGTGTGATGTGCACCCGGGGCGCGGGAGAGGGAGAATATGGGCGAAGAGCAGAACTATACTTTGGAAGAAAATCTGAAACGGCTGGAGGACACCATCGGGATCCTGGAAAAGGAGGACATTCCCCTGGAGGAGGCATTCCGGGCGTACAGCGCCGGCATGGAGATCCTGAAGCAGTGCAGCGGCCAGATCGACAGAGTGGAGAAACAGGTGCTGAAGCTGAACGAGGAGGGCATACTGGAGGAGTTTGACAATGGAGACACAGAAGTTTAATGCCCTGATGGAGGAAAAGACCCGGGAGCTGGAGCGGATCATCGGCGGATTCCTGCCGCCGGAGGAGGGAATGCAGAAAACAGTCCTGCAGGCCATGAACTACAGCGTCCTGGCGGGTGGAAAGCGCCTGCGCCCCATGCTTATGCTGGAGACCTACCGCATGTGCGGGGGAGACGGGGACGAGATCGAGCCTTTTCTCGCCGCCATCGAAATGATCCACACCTATTCCCTGGTCCACGACGATCTTCCCGCCATGGATAACGATATGTACCGCAGGGGCCGGGAGACCACCTGGAAAAGGTACGGCGAGGCCATGGGGATCCTGGCCGGGGACGGCCTTTTGAACTATGCCTACGAGACGGCGCTCTCCGCTTTCGAGCGGGTGGATCAAAGCGATGCGGCCGCCATGGGACGGGTGGCGCGGGCGCTTATGATCCTGGCCGGACAGGCAGGCGTCTACGGTATGGTGGGAGGCCAGTGTGCGGACGTGGAGGCGGAAAGCTGCGGAACGCCCCTGACACAGGGGGAGCTTCTGTTCATCCACCGGAACAAGACCGCCGCCCTGATCAAGGCGTCCATGTGCGTCGGGGCCGTTCTTGCCGGGGCGGACGCGGCGCAGATAAGGGCGCTGGAACAATGCGCGGAGGACGTGGGAATCGCGTTCCAGATTCAGGACGATATCCTGGACGTGGAGGGCAGCAGCGAGGAGCTTGGGAAATCCGTGGGCAGCGACGCGCTGAACAATAAGCAGACCTATGTGACCTTAAATGGGATAGAACAGGCAAAAAAAGATGTGACGATGATGTCGGAAAGGGCGGCGGCCCTGCTGGCCCAGGTATCGGACGACCATGATTTCCTTAAGACGCTGATCCTGACCCTGATCCACCGGCGCAGGTGATCGGATAAAGCGCAAAAGAACTTTTCCGGCTGTGAAAAGAAGCCGCTGTCAGATGCAGAAAAGGGGCGGTTCCCACAGGTGTCTGAAGCGGATGACAAGGAGTACGGATATGCTGTTGGAGAGCATTAAAGAGGCAAATGATATCAAGAAGATCGACCGCAGGGATTACGAACAGCTGGCCCAGGAGATCAGAGAGTTCCTGATCGAGAAGATCAGCGTTACAGGCGGGCATCTGGGATCCAATCTGGGGGCGGTGGAGCTGACCATGGCCCTGCATATTGCCCTGAATCTTCCCGAGGACAAGATCGTCTGGGACGTGGGGCATCAGTCCTACACCCACAAGATCCTCACGGGCCGTCTGGACGGGTTCGATCATCTGCGCCAGTTCCACGGGCTCAGCGGCTTTCCCAAGCGCAAGGAGAGCGCCTGCGACGTATTCGACACGGGACACAGCTCCACCTCTATCTCCGCAGGCCTCGGGCTTGTAAAGGCCAGGGACCTGAAAGGGGAAAAGAATACGGTGGTCTCGGTGATCGGGGACGGCTCCATGACCGGCGGCATGGCCTATGAGGCGCTGAACAATGCGGCCAGGCTGGAGACCAACTTTATCATTGTCCTGAACGACAACAACATGTCCATCTCCGAAAATGTGGGGGGCATGTCCAAATACCTGAACAACATCCGGACTGCGTCCGGTTATTTGGACTTAAAGGAAGGCATATACAACGCTCTGCGCAACTCCGGAAAGAGCGGCCACAATACGATCCGGGGGATCAGGAGGGCCAAGAACAGCTTTAAACAGCTGGTAATCCCGGGCATGTTCTTTGAGGATATGGGCATTACATATCTTGGGCCGGTGGACGGGCACAACATTGACGCCATGGTGCGGGTGCTGGGGGAGGCCAAGCGCGTCAAGGGGGCCGTGATCATTCACTGCCAGACCCAGAAAGGCAGGGGGTACGAGCCTGCGGAGCGCCACCCCGCCAGATTCCACGGGGCGGAGCCTTTCGATATCGCCACGGGACTTCCCAGCCACCCCAGGACAGTGGCGAACTATACGGACATTTTTTCCACCGTCATGTGCAAGCTGGGGGCCAGGGACGAAAAAATTGTTGCCATCACTGCGGCCATGCCGGACGGCACCGGGCTGAAGCGTTTCCGGAATATGTATCCGGACCGCTTTTTCGATGTGGGCATTGCGGAGGAGCACGCGGTCACATTCGCCGCTGGCCTTGCGGCGGGGGGACTGAAGCCCATTGTGGCGGTGTATTCCTCTTTCCTCCAGCGGGCGTACGATCAGATTCTCCACGACGTATGCCTCCAGAACCTGCCGGTGGTATTCGCCATTGACAGGGCAGGCCTGGTGGGAAGCGACGGGGAGACCCATCAGGGGATCTTTGATTTCACTTATCTCTCTGGCATTCCCAACATGCACGTCTGCGCGCCGAAAAACAAGTGGGAGCTGTCGGACATGCTGAAATTCGCGGTGAATCTGTCTGCGCCCATTGCCATCCGCTACCCCAGGGGCACGGCCTATGCGGGATTAAAGGAATACAGGGCGCCTGTGGAGCTGGGAAAGGCCGAATGGATCTACAGGGAGTGGGAGATCGCTCTCTTTGCGGTGGGCAGCATGGTAAGAACGGCGGAGAGCGTCCGGGAGGCCCTGAAAGAAAAGGGATACAGTGTCAGCCTCATCAACGCCCGCTTTGTAAAGCCCATCGATGAGGACGCCATAAGGGACGCCTGCAGGGAGCACACCCTGATCGTGACCATGGAGGAGAACGTGGCCTCCGGCGGATACGGCGAAAAGGTGCTGGACTTCATGAACAGGAACGGTCTGCGGAACAGCTATTTGAACATCAGTCTCCCGGATGCCTATGTGGAGCACGGAAATGTGGAGCTGCTCAAACAGGAGGTCGGCATTGATGCGGAGAGCATCACGAAGCGGATCTGCGACTGCCTGTCGGGGCCGAAAGGAATCAAATGAGGGCGCAGGGGGCGCGATCATGAAAAAGCGTTTGGATATCCTCCTGGTGGAGCAGGGCTATGCCGAGTCCCGGGAGAAGGCCCGGGCCGTGATCATGGCCGGAAATGTATATGTGAACGGGCAGAAAGAGGATAAGGCGGGAACTTTCTTTCAGGAGGAGGGCCTGAAGCTGGAGGTCAGGGGCAGGACCCTTAAATATGTGAGCCGCGGCGGCCTGAAGCTGGAAAAGGCCATGGAGAAATGGCCCCTGCCTGTCCCGAACGGCATATGCATGGACATCGGAGCGTCCACCGGGGGATTTACGGACTGTATGCTCCAGAACGGCGCCGCAAAGGTCTACGCCGTGGACGTGGGACTGGGACAGCTGGCCTGGAAGCTGCGGAGCCATGAGCGGGTGGTCTGTATGGAACAGACGAATTTCCGGTATATGACGCCGGAGGATATCCCGGAACAGCTTGATTTCGCCAGTGCGGACGTGTCCTTTATCTCCCTGACAAAGATCCTGATCCCGGCCAGGAATCTGCTCAGGTGCGGCGGTGAGATGGTCTGCCTTGTAAAGCCCCAGTTCGAGGCGGGGCGGGAAAAGGTGGGAAAGAACGGCGTGGTGCGGGATCCCCAGGTCCACAGGGAGGTGGCCGCAAGGATCGTGGATTATGCCGGCCTTATCGGGTTTTCCGTGCTGGATCTGGACTTTTCGCCCATACGGGGGCCGGAGGGAAACATCGAATATCTGCTTTATCTGAGAAAGGACCGGGAGCCGGAGGAAGAGACGGCCTCCCTGACGGAGGCTCAGGCGGAGGACAGGCTCTGTGCAGTGGTGCAGGGGAGAACGGGGCTTTCGGCCACGGAGGAGTGGAGCGAACGCATACGGGAGACGGTGGAAGCGTCCCACGCGCTGTCCGGCAAGGCTTAAGGGAGTGCTACGCCGTTTTGGAAATATCAGCTTAAGGCAGGAAAAAGAGGCAGCGACCGCGAGATGCGGCAGAAAAGAGGGAATATGAAGCATTTTCTGATCTACACCAACGAGCACAAGGACAAAAATCTGGCCACCACAAAGCGCATCTGCAGCTACCTGGCGCTGAAAGGCCAGAAGACCACTGTGCGGGCCGACGAGGATAGGTGGCAGAAGCAGAGGCTGGCGGCCAGCTCCGATGAGATCCCGGAGGATATCCCCAGGGACGTGGACGTGATGCTGGTGCTGGGCGGGGACGGCACGGTGCTCCAGGCGGCCAGGGAGACGAAGAAGCTCCATATCCCCATCATCGGCGTCAATATGGGAACTCTCGGCTACATGACGGAGATAGAGCCGGAATATCTGGAGGACGCGCTGGACCGGCTGATCGCGGGCGATTATGAGCAGGAGAACAGGATGATGCTCAACGGCCGGGCCTTTTTTGCGGCGGGAGGCTCCGAGGAGGGCTGGGCCCTGAACGATATCGTCATTTCCCGGAGCGGTTCTCTGCAGATCATCCGGTTCAACATCTATGTCAACGGACAGTTCTTACATAACTACAATGCGGACGGCATGATCGTCACCACTCCCACCGGATCCACAGGCTACAATCTGTCCGCAGGAGGCCCTCTGGTGGAGCCGAAAGCGCG
>CANRMK010000142.1 GCA_947631715.1 uncultured Acetatifactor sp. | reverse complement strand
GACACGGATTTTGACGTGGAGAGCTTTGATCCTTTCGGGGATACCCTGTCTCTGTTCCAGGAGTGCTATATCGGCCATGACAGCTATTTTGGCAAGGCGGGGGCTATGGTCACGCTCCGGTTCGACGTTTCCTACCCGGAGCACAGAATGATATCGGGCGGGCCGGAGGAGGACGTCTCCTTAAAGGTCATTAAGCGAAAGCCCCGGACGATGCTCAACACCACGGTGGCGGAATCCCGTGCGGAGGAGATTTCCTTTGAATATTATAACGGGATCGGCTGGAAGAGGCTGAACTGCGTACAGGAGGTGCGCCGCTTGTTCGCCGATGACAGGAAGGGGACCTATGAGATCTCTTTCCAGTGCCCCTCGGACTGGCAGGCCGCCGGCGCGGGAGCGTACGAGGGGCGCTGCATCAGAATGCAGCTGCAAAAGGCGGACGACTGTTATATGCGGCCGGGGATCCACCATTATCCCCATGTGGAGAATCTCCGCCTGTCTTTCAGCTATGAGGGGCACTATACACCGCCTCAGCGTCTGGAAGCCGTTATGGGCACCAGAAAGCTGGACCTGACCAGGCAGATCCTGGAGCAGCAGCCCTTTACCGCCTTTTCCGGAAGCGGATACAACGGGGACGCGCTGTACCTGGGCTTTAACAGAAAGCTGGAGTCCGGTCCGGTGAGCATCCTGTTCCAGATGGAGGAGGGCATACGCTTTGAGGGCGTCCGATGCCGGTTCGAATACAGCACCGCCAAGGGCTTCCGCCAGATGAAAGTGCTGGATTACACTTCGGATATGTCCCGCTCCGGCATTGTGATATTCGTGCCCCAGGCCGACATGCACGCAGTCACTCTGGAGGGAAAGACTGCCTGCTGGCTGAGGGTGAGCCGGATCGGGGACGGGGATCTTCCGGTCCGCTCTGCGCTGCCGCTCATAAAGGATATCCGGCCCAATGCCGTGCGGGTGGTCAATGTGGAGACAAGGGAGGAGGAGGACTTCTATCTGGAAGAGACCTCCCCCAATATGACGGTCCGGCTTGGGGTGCCCCATATTCTGGACACGGAGCTGTGGATGAACGAGACGGGCTCCCTCACCAGGCCGCAGATGCGGCGGATGCTGGAGGATATGCCCCAGTCGGTGCGGGCCGAGTACGATATGCTGGGAGAGATCTCTTCTTTCTTTGTGAAATGGGAGGAGGCGGACCAGCTGGACGAGGCGCCGTCCCCAAGAAGCTATATGCTGGATAGGCTGTCCGGCACGCTGGTGTTCGGAGACGGCATGAGGACGATGCTTCCCACTGTGGTGGACGATGTGACGTTCCGGGTCCGGATCCGCTGCTGCAGCGGTGAAAAGGGGAATGTGCCGGCGGGGGCTGTCAGCGAGCCTCTGGGCGTACTGCCCTTTGTGGAGACCATTTACAATCCTGTGAGGACATACGGGGGCAGCAGCATTGAAGATCTGGACGGCGCTCTGCTCAGGGGCGCAAATATCTTAAAGTCCAGGCACCGGCTGGTGTCGGAGGACGACTACCTCCAGGAGATCTTGAGCTACTCTGACGTGATAGACAGGGCTTCCTGTGTGACGGGGGAGACCATAAGCGGGCAGAGGCAGGACGGAGCCGTCACCTTTGTGATCCTGCTTAAGGATTTTGAATCCGGCTCCTACTCTTTCCACACGGTGGCGGGAGCGCTGAAGCGGCATCTGCTGGAAAACTGCGAGCTGACCATAGCGCCCGAGGACTTGAATATCGTTGAGCCGTTCTTTGCCAGGATTTCAGTGGATGTATGGGTGGAGGTGCCGGAGATGGACGACAGCTTTGAGATCCAGAATCTCCTGCAGAGCACTCTGGAGCATTACCTGAATCCTCTGGAGGGCTTTGGAGGGCCGGGCTGGGAGATCGGGAAGCTGCCTAAGCGGTCCCAGCTTCTGATGAAGCTGAATGTCTTAAAGAGCAAGGCGGTCATCAGGAAAATGGTCGTGACCGTGCGCTATACGGATCAGAACGGCGAGCATGAGACGGATCTGGAGGATATGAAAGAAAACCCGTTCCTGATCTGCTGCAGCGGAAAGCACAGAGTGAATATCCTGCTGTCCGAGAAATAGAAGATACTGCAAAGGGAGTGAAATGCCATGCTGTATAACCGAAGTCTGAATGATAAGACCTATGAAGAGCTGATATCGGAGGCGCTGGCGCAGATACCGCTGTATTCCCAGGAGTGGACGAATTACAACCCCTCCGACCCGGGCATTACCATTTTGGAAAATCTGACGGCATACGGGTTCCTGCAGCAGAATCAGATCGATCAGATCACGCCGCGTGTCCGGCAGAAGCTTTTAAAAATGGCGGGATTTGAGCCGGAAAAGGGCCATTGCGCCAGGGTGCTTTTGGCGGCGGAGGGGCTCACGGAGCCCTTATCTCTGCCAGTCAACCAGAAATTTACCCTCGGGGGGCTCTGCTTTGAGACGGGCAAGAGCCTGGAACTGAAGCCCTGCCATATAAGCGGCATTTTCGGCATGAGGGACGGGGAGCGCTATGACTGTTCTTATCTGACGGACCGGGAGGTGAACGTACCGGCCTATGTGTTCGGGAAAAAGCCAAAGGCCGGGGACAGTATCTGGTTCACTGCGGACGCCATGCCGGATCCGGGAGAAGAGATCATTTTCTATATGACGGTGGCGGACCGGTACAACCGGAACCCCTTTGCGGAAAAGGGCAATAACACCTTTGCCGGCCTGAAGTGGGAGTGCTACACGGAAAAAGGGTTCGAGGAGATGAACGTGCGGGACGGCACAGGGTGCTTCCTGATCAGCGGGGAGGTGCGGGTGCGTCTTCCCGAGGATGCCCCGGCCCCCTGCCCCGAGGCGGACGGGCAGTATGCCCTGCGGGCGACCCTCACCTGGGCGGACTATGACGTGCGGCCGAAGCTGACCGCCGTGGAGGGCTTCCTGTTCGAGGCCCAGCAGAAAAATACCAGGGCCGTGTGCTACACCTTTCAGAAAAATTCTTCCGTAAGCCTGCGGAGCGACCTATTGAAAGAGGGGGCGGCATCCATCTTCTGCAAGGAGGAAAAGGGGGCTTCCTACAGGCGCTATATGCCGGCCTACCCGGATGCAGGCCAGGGGCGCTTCTGTGAGGAGACGGTGGAGGAGGACGGCACCCGCACATGGAGCTTTCACCGCAGAAAGTACGGCTTTGGGCCGGGGAGACTGAAAAACGCCGTGAAAGTGGTGGTCTACTCGGAGGAGATCGTGCGGCGGTATTATCTGGGAACGGTCCTGGGCTATGACCATCAGGAGATCCGTCTTCCCATGCAGCATATCGTGGCGGATTCTTTCTGCATCATCGCAAAAAGGCAGGACGCGCAGGGGGAGCTGTATGACTTTGTGCGGCCCAGCCGCTATGAGCCGGACAATCTGACCTATTATCTGTACGAAAACGAGGGCCGGATCGTCATCGAGAACGCCGGGGCGTTCATCGGCGCCGAGCTTTATGTGGGCACCTTAAGCGTTACAGAGGGGCCGGAGGGCAATGTCCGGGCGGGGAACCGCTTTGCGGGCGAGGGCCTGGATCAGGGGATCAGCTTTTACAATCCCAAGCCCGGCACCGGCGGGGCTTTCCGGGAGACCCTGGAGGAGGTGGCCAGGCGGTTCAGAAAGGACATCAAGACGCCCTACACGGCGGTGACTGCAGCCGACTATGAGAGACTGGTGCGGGAGACGCCGGAGCTGTGTATCCACAAGGTGCGGGCAGTCTTCAACGCAGGGCGGAACCTGGTGCGGATCGCGGTAAAGCCGGGGACGGACGAAGAGTTTCCGAAGCTGTCGGAGGCTTACCGGAAAGCCATCGAGAGACAGGTGGAAGACAAGCGGCTTCTGACCACAAAGGTGGAGATCGTCCCGCCGGCCTATATGCCTGTAGATGTGCGGGGGGTCGTCTATGTGAAGAACCAGTATGAGGATCCCATGGCGCAGATCCGGGAGACCGTGAAAAATGCCATCGATTATATCCATACGGAACGGAATTTCGGCGAGATCCTGAAGTTCGACCAGGTATTTCACGCCATAGAGGAGCTGGACTGTGTGGACTTTATTTATGAACTGTCGCTGTTCCCCCAGGATTCAAAGCTGGCAAAGCTGCAGGACGCGGACATTGTGCCCAACGAAAATGTCCTTTGCTATGCGGGCGAGATCGATCTGGAGATCGGGTGATCGGGCGGCGGAAAGTTTGAAAATAAATTTTCAAACTATTGATTGGTATGCGTGCTAAAGCACGCTAGGGGTATAAGTATGGAAAGGGGTCGTTGAGTTATGGCGGGAAATATGTATTCCATCGGAAAGAACCGCATAGAATTAGGGTATTATCCCGGCTTTGAACTGACGGAGGACGGCGTTCTGCAGGCGTTGCCGGACGAGCCGGACCACTGCCTTTATCTGAAAGCCATTGACAGCGCCAATCCCGGGTCGGACTGGGGCAGGCTGTCTTTCAATATGGAGTGCGGGGAGAACGTGGTCTGCTATCTGTATGCGGCGGCGATGGATGAGGATTCCTTTTATCGGAACGACATGCCTGTCCGCATAGAGGACTTCCTGTGCAGCAGGGAGGAGGACCACGGCATCAAAAGGGAGTTCATGCGGAAAGTGGACGCGGCCCGCTTTGTCAACAAGACAGATGTGCTGCTGTATCAGCTTCACGGCAGATACCTGTACCTGATCATGGAAGTGGTGGGTCTGGGACAGTGCCGCATAAGCAATATGAAAGTAGATCAGCTGGGAGACAATTTCATGGACACCTTTCCAGAGATCTATCGGGAGAGGGGAAGCTTTTTCCATCGGTTCATGTCGGTGTTTTCCAGCATAGCGGGAGATTTCCAGCAGGACATCGAACATCTCCCGGACCTTTTGGATCTGGACACCTGCCCCGAGCGGCTGCTTCCCCTTTACGGGCAGTGGCTGGGGATCGATGTGGGAGACGACTTTCTGGACGCTAAGATCCTGCGGCCCCTGGTAAAGGAGGCCTATCAGCTGAACCGGGTCAAGGGGACAAAGGCGGCGCTGGAGCGGCTGACCGAGATCGTCCTTGGGGAAAAGGCGCTGGTGCTGGAGCGCAATGTGATGGCCGACTATATCGGCAGGGAGCAGATGGCGGAGTTCGAGAAGCTTTACGGGAACAGCGTCTACGATGTGACGATCCTGGTGAGGAAGCAGGTCTCGGAGGCGCAGAAGTCACGGCTGATGTTCCTGCTGAATCAATTTAAGCCGGTGCGCTCCCGGCTGCACCTGATCTGCCTGAAGCAGACGGACAGACTGGACGCATACTCCTATCTGGATATGAACGCACGGGTGCCGGAGGAAAAGAGCGGGAGGCTGGATCAAAAACAGGGGCTTGGCGGCATGATACGCCTGCAGTAGGCAGCGTAAGCGTAAGGAAAACGGGAAAGGATGGAACAGGTTATGACAATAGCGGAGACGAGGAACGAGAACAGAGTACAGCTCACCATCGAGGGAAGAGTGGACACCAATACCAGTCCCCAGCTGCAGAAAGCCATTCTGCAGGCATTTCAGAAAGGCAGTACGGTGGTGTTAGATATGGCAAAGGTAGATTACATATCAAGCTCCGGCCTGCGGGCGCTCCTGATCGGGCAGAAGACCGCGAATTCCAAGGGAGGAAAGATGACGCTGATGCATGTCTGCGCCTCTGTGATGCAGGTGTTCGAGGTGACCGGCTTTGCGTCCATGCTGACCATCGAGTCATGATCCGGTTCGAACAGGTGACAAAGCGGTACAGCGAGACGGAGCCGCCGGTATTTGACAGATGCGATCTCATGATCGGACAGGGGGAGTTTATCCTGCTGACGGGCAGAAGCGGTGCGGGAAAGACCACTCTGCTTAAGATGCTTCTAAAGGAGACGGAACCCACGTCGGGAAGGATCAGCGTGATGGACCGGGACATCTCCTCCGTATCCCGCCGGGAGCTTCCTTTCTACAGAAGAAAGTTCGGCGTGGTATTCCAGGATTCCCTGCTGATAGAGGACAGGACGGTCTATGAGAACGTGGAGATCGCAAGGAGGATCCTGGGGAACTCCGGGAAGAGCAGCAGAACGATGATCGCCTCTCTGCTCTCTCTGCTGGGGATCACCCCGCTCTACCGGAAGTATCCCAGGGAGCTGTCCGGCGGGGAGAGGCAGAAGGTGTGCCTGGCCCGGGCGCTGGTGAATTATCCGCCGATCCTGTTGGCGGATGAGCCCACGGGAAATCTGTCCTATGAGGAATCCCGGGAAATATGGAGGCTGTTCGGGCTGGCGAACCGCCAGGGGATCACCGTGGTGGCTGCCACTCATGATAAGGGCAGCGCGGAGGGGCTTG
>CANRMK010000141.1 GCA_947631715.1 uncultured Acetatifactor sp. | reverse complement strand
GCTCCTCCGACTATGTGGCGGAGATGAACGAGGAGATCGCGGATGTGCAGGAGCATATCGCTGCGTGCGAGGAATACAGGGCCGAGATGGAAGCCCAGAAAAGCACAAGCGAGGCCTCCGTTTTGGATTCCTACGGAAAAAAGAGGCTGAATGCGGACAAGGAGCTGTCTGATCTTAACTATCAGCAGACAGAAAAAGACTATTATACGGCCAAGGCCGGCATTACGGCGGAGTTTGACGGTATCGTAACGGAATGCACGGCGCTGCCGGGCCAAAGCGTCGCCCGGGGAGTCCAGCTTCTGACCCTGGAGAACAGCCGCGACCTGAAAGTGTCCTTTGAGGCGTCCCAGTATGATCTGCAGAAGCTGGAGCTGGGACAGAATGCCGATGTGGTCATCGCCGGGGAAACTTATCACGGGGAGATTGCCAAGATCGACCACATGGCGATGCGAAATTCCTCCAACACACCTATGGTGGGAGTGGAGATCTACCTGCTGGACGGAAATGACAGCATCATACTGGGGCTGGATGCAAAGCTGACCGTTTACACCCACAAGACAGAAAATGCTCTGCTGATCCCAACGGAAGCCATCAATGCGGATAAGGACGGCGATTTTCTGTATACGGTGGAGGAGGGCGCGATCGTAAAAAAGCCCATCCGCTGCGGCATTTCCTCCGACGTCTATACGGAGATCCTGGAGGGCGTTACAGAGGAGGACGAGATCGTTCTGAATTCTTTCACGGAACTCTATGAGGGAATGCCGGCAGCGGCAGTGCCAGACACCGGGCAGCCGGAGGCCGGACAGAACGACGGGGGCGCGTCCCTGTCCATAACCATAGGGTGAGGAGCGGGGGATTTGTATGGCTCAGATATGGGAATACGTTAAGATAGCGCTGATGAATATAAAGAGCAATAAGGGCCGGTCCGTGCTTACCATGCTGGGCATTATCATAGGCATCTCCTCTGTGATCATGATCATTTCCATCGGAAACGGCGTGAAGGGCGGCATTAACAGCGAACTGAACGCCATGGCCGGCGGACAGCTCTATCTCTATGCTTTCGGAGAGAACGACGAGGGGATTACCGTGGAATTTACGGACGAGGACATACAGGCTATCCGGGAGAAGGTGCCTCACGTGAAAGCCGTGACGCCCAGCATATCGCTTCCGGGCACGGCTGCGGGCAGAAAAGGCGTGTTCAGCGCCTCTGCCTCTTTTGGAATGCCTGGGCTCGAGTATGCGGGCAATGACCCTATTGTAAAGGGAAGATACTTTACGGAAAGCGATTATTATTCCGCCAGAAAGGTCTGTGTTATCACAGAGAACAGCGCCCGGCTCCTGTTCGGGAATACCAATGTGGTGGGAATGACCGTGGAATATGCTCTGTACGGTGTGTCTCAGGAATTTACCATTATCGGGATCCGGCAGGACAGCGCATCCATGCTGTCCGGCCTTATGGTCAGCGATATGGTATCCATGGAGGCTCCGTCCTCAGTGATCGCCTCTTCCTATGGGTTTTCTTTCAGCACCGACAGTCTGCTGATCGTCAGCGATGGGGCGGAATATTCCTCACAGGTGGCAAAGGACGCGGTCCGGCTCATGGAGAACCGCCACAATGTAAGAGGAAAGGGCGTTATCCAGGTGGAGAATTTCAACGACTACATGAGCGCCATGGATCAGATCTTAAGTTATGTCACGGTATTTGTAGTGTTCGTGGCCGCCATTTCCCTGCTGGTAGGCGGGATCGGCGTCATGAATATCATGCTGGTGTCCGTGACGGAGCGGACGCGGGAAATCGGGATCCGCAAGTCTCTGGGGGCCAGGACAGGCTCCATTCTTCTGCAGTTTCTGTCGGAATCGGCCATTATCACTCTGCTGGGCGGGATCATGGGCATTCTCCTGGGCGTGGCGGGGGCTTACGGCGTCTGCTCCCTGATCGGCTTTACGGCCAGAGTCAGTGCAGGCACTGTGCTGGGCGCCAGTCTGTTCTCCTCCGCAGTGGGCATCTTCTTCGGGATCTATCCGGCCAAAAAAGCGGCGCGCCTAAGCCCCATAGACGCACTGCGGCATGAGTGAGAAAGCTATTTGCCACTTGCTTTTTCAGGCCATATAGAGTAAAATTTCATAAATGAGCCGGACGGATGTGTTTTTGCATGAGAATGCCTGAAGCGCCGCGCTATGGCAGGGAGGACCGACATGGTAGAGCTTGACATAAAGATCGAAGCGGGAGATCTGTACGATTATCTGCTGATGCACAATTACAACAGTGCGGCAGGCGTGCTGGGCAGCGCCGTCGGGGCCATGCTGATTCTGTTCGCAGTGGCCACGGAACGATGGGCCTTTGTGGCGCTGGGAGTGGTCCTGCTGCTGTACATGCCCTGGACGCTGTTCGTGAAGAGCAGGCGCCAGGTGCTGAGCAACCCAAGCTTTCAAAAGCCGCTTCACTATCTGCTGAGCGATGAGGGGATCACCATATCCCAGGGGGAGGAGAGCCTGCAGTACCGCTGGGAGGAAATGTACAAGGCTGTTTCCACCGGCAGAAGCATTATTGTCTATACCACCAGGGTCAATGCGACGATTTTCCCAAAAAGGCAGATGGGTGATAAAACAGCAAGCGTTATTGAAATGATTTCCGTCCATATGCCGCCCGGAAAGGTAAAGATCCGGAGCTGACAGGGCGTGAGGCTTAAGCGGAGAGCGGAAAGGTTTCGGGAACGCAGTTGTATTGTGGAGGCTGAATATGCAGCATGGGCATACCGCCGGGTGCAGGCGGACAGAACAGAGAAAGATCGTTCATTCCTATGGGCCTGAGGACACCTACCGCCTGGGGAAAGAACTGGGGGAAACGTGCAGTCCCGGCCAGGTCTATACGCTCACAGGGGACCTGGGAGTGGGAAAGACTCTGTTTGCTCAGGGATTTGCGGCGGGGCTTGGCATTGCAGAGCCGGTGAGCAGCCCCACGTTTACGATCCTGCAGATTTACGACACAGGCCGTCTGCCCTTTTATCACTTTGACGTGTACCGCATCGGAGACGCGGAAGAGATGGAGGAGGCAGGCTGGGAGGACGCCGTCTATGGACAGGGCGTCTGTCTGGTGGAGTGGGCGGAACTGATCCAGGAGATCCTGCCCGAAAAGCGGATACAGATCACCATTGAGAAAGACCCGGAGAAAGGTTTTGACTACAGGAGGATCACGATCGCTTTCAAGGAAGCGGAGAGCGGCTGAGACTCCGGGAAAGGGCACAGAAAAAGGTACTTTGGATCCGATAGAGGGATCTCGGAGGTCGCTATGAAGATATTGGGCTTGGACAGCTCCGGTCTGGTGGCGGGAGCAGCCGTTGTGGAGGACGGTGTGCTTCTGGCGGAGTACAGTACAAATTATAAGAAGACCCATTCCCAGACGCTGCTGCCCATGCTGGCCCAGCTGCGGGATATGATAGATCTGGACTTAAATACGCTGGACGCGGTGGCCATTGCATCAGGCCCTGGCTCCTTTACGGGGCTAAGGATCGGTTCGGCCACGGCAAAGGGGCTTGGGCTTGCACTGGGGAAGCCTCTGGTGGAGGTGCCCACCCTGGAGGGGCTGGCCTGGAATCTGTGGGGAAGCTCCATGCTTGTCTGTCCGCTTATGGACGCTAGGCGCGGCCAGGTCTACAGCGGAGTCTATGAATTCCTGCCCTGTGGGGAAGGCTTCCGGCTGACAGACGTTATTCCCCAGGCGCCGGTGGGCGTGGAAGAGCTGACGGACAAGCTGAATGGGATCGGCAGAGAGGTGATCTTTCTCGGAGACGGCGTGCCGGTGTATCTAGCCCTGATCCGGGAACGGCTCACGGTGCCCTTTCACACGGCGCCTGCCGGAGCCAACAGACAGCGCGCTGCCTGTGTGGCAGCTCTGGGCGAGATTTATTTTGCGGAGGGAAAGACGGTGACCGCGGCCTGCCACAAGCCGGAATACTTAAGGAAGAGCCAGGCGGAGCGGGAGGCTGAAGCGGCTGCATCGCAGGCAGAATAACGGGAGCGGTATGGAGATCACGGTGAGAGAACTGCAGGAGGGCGATATTGAGGCGCTGAGCCGCATTGAGGCGGCATCTTTCAGCATGCCCTGGTCAGAAGCGGCGTTCCGCGATTTGCTCAGGCATTCCTACTGCAGATATTTTGTAGCGCTGTCTGAGGAAAGGGTGATCGGCTGCTGCGGTTACACCAATCTCTGTAATGAGGCGAATATCGACAATGTAGTGGTAGATCCGGATTTCAGGAGGCAGGGCGCCGCCACGGCCATGCTGAATGCGCTTTTTAAAACGGCCAGGGCCGAGGGTGTGACGGCTTTTACCTTAGAAGTGCGGGTCAGCAATCACGCTGCCATTCATTTATATGAAAATTTTGGATTAAAAATTGAGGGAATCCGCCCTGACTTTTATGAGAAGCCGAAAGAGAATGCTTATATCATGTGGCTTCGGGATGCGAGATAACATAACATGTGATACTAAACGGCAACAATTACCACCGAAAGCAGGACATGACCTGTGTTATACTGAATCTGCCCGGGAGAAGCAAAGAATTTTCAAAATTCAAAATTGCCCGGGCTGCGGGGAAATCCAGGGCTTTTGAGAGGAGAGCCAGAGGACATTCCCGCGGGAAACAGTTGCCTGCGGGTTATGGTTTGCAGCCGCTCATGCGGCGGAATGGGAGGAAACTTTGCAAAAGTACCGGAACGTACAGGAAAGAAAGCTGATGCAGGTGGTATGCAATAAATGCGGAAGAGAGCTGAAAGTAGAAAAGGGCTGCCTGAGAGAGGGGTGTGTTTCCGTCACAGTCCCTTTTGGATATTTCAGCCGAAAGGACGGCGCTGTCCACCGGTTCGATCTGTGCGAAGACTGCTATGACAGTATCATTTCACAGTTCGCGGTCCCTGTGGAGGAGGATGCGGGCACGGAGCTGCTGTGATCCGTAAGAGAAAAGTATGACAATACTGATACAAATAAGATATTGGAGTTTATAAAAATGCTGGACGTAAGTTTACTGGGCACGGGAGGTATGATGCCGCTGCCTTACCGATGGCTCACGGCGCTGATGCTTCGGTATAACGGAAAGAGTATCCTGATCGACTGTGGGGAGGGGACTCAGATCGCTCTCCGGGAAAAGGGCTGGAGCCCGAAGCCCATAGATATCATCTGTTTTACTCATTATCATGCGGATCATATCAGCGGACTGCCGGGAATGCTTCTGACTATGGGAAATGCGGAGCGGACAGAACCTCTCCTTTTGATCGGGCCTAAGGGTCTGACCCGGGCGGTGAACGCGCTGCGTGTCATTGCCCCGGAGCTGCCTTTTGAGATTCGCTGCCTGGAAATTGCGGAAAGCGAGCAGGAATTTTCTTTTGACGGTTTTCGCATAAAGGCTTTCAAGGTGAACCATAGTGTGTTATGCTATGGGTATAGCATGATCGTGGACCGTCAGGGGCGCTTTGACCGGGAGCGGGCCGAAATGCTGAAGATTCCCATAAAGCTCTGGAACAGTCTCCAGAAAGGCATGACTGTAGAACAGGACGGGAAAGTCTACACGCCGGACATGGTGCTGGGCGGCCCCAGAAAGGGACTTAAGGTCACCTACTGTACGGACACGCGCCCTGTGGATTCCATTGTGGATAACGCCAGGGGTTCCGATCTGCTGATCCTGGAGGGAATGTATGGAGAGGCGGACAAACTGGCCAAGGCAAAGGAGAACCGCCATATGACTATGTATGAAGCGGCCAGGATCGCCAAAAGCGCACAAGTCCCGGAGCTGTGGCTGACCCATTACAGCCCCTCGCTGAATCGGCCGGAGGAATATATCGGAGAAGTGCGGAAGATCTTTGCCGGGGCAGTGGCTGCCAGGGACGGCAGGACGGTGGAACTGAATTTTGAGGATGAGTAGGGTGCCGGAAATGAAGAAAAAAACAGTTGTTATTTCAATGGTATTGATCCTTGCAGTCACGGGCGTGGTGGGTTTCTATGCCTGGATGTCCGGAAAGGCCAGGACAGAAAAGGAGGAGGCGTCCCTGTCCAAGGTAGAGAAGCTGTTGAACAGGGATCTGGAAAACAATTATCCCCCTACCGTCAAGGAGGTCGTCAAGTATTACTCGGAGATCGTAAGGTGCTTTTACGCTTCCAGCACTACGGACGAGGAGCTGGAGAAGCTTGGCATGAAAGCATGGGAGCTCTTTGACAGTGAGCTTCAGGAGGCAAATGAACCGGAGTCCTACCTGATCGATCTGAAAGCGGAGGTGGACGATTTCAGGGAACACAACCGGTATATTACCGGAGTGGAGGTGGCTTCCAGCGTCAATGTGGACACCTTTCAGGAGGACGGTTATGAATTTGCAAGACTGAACTGCGGATACAATGT
>CANRMK010000140.1 GCA_947631715.1 uncultured Acetatifactor sp. | reverse complement strand
AGTGATGAGCCAGACGCCGCCAGCGATTAAGCTGACGGCGCTAATGTTATGACTGGCTACTGTGTGAAAAGTAACAATTAAGAAAGAGGCGATCGGGAAAGAGGGCAAAAAGAATTGACAAGGAGCGCCGGGACAGGCTAATATAGACATAGACATGCAGCGGAAAAAGCGGAAGGAGGTATGGCAATGAATGAGATCTATGAAAAGCTGCTGCGGTGCCGGGACTGTGTCCGGGAGAAGACGGATTTTGTGCCCAGAGTAGCTGTAGTGCTGGGATCCGGGCTTGGAGATTACGCGGATAACATCCGGGTAGTGTGCGAGGTGCCCTACGGGGAGATCGAGGGCTTTCCCGTCTCCACGGTCCCGGGCCACGCAGGGAAGTTTATTTTCGGATATGTGGACCAGGTGCCTGTAGTCTGCATGAAAGGGCGGGTCCACTATTACGAGGGGTACGCCGTGAGCGATGTGGTGCTGCCTGCCAGGCTTATGGGGCTTCTGGGAGCGGAGATCTTGTTCCTCACCAATGCAGCAGGGGGCGTGAACACTTCTTTCCATGCGGGGGACCTGATGCTGATCACAGATCATATCGCCCTGTTTGCACCCAATCCGCTGATCGGCCCCAACATAGAAGAGCTGGGGACCCGTTTCCCGGACATGAGCGCGGTGTATGACAGAGAACTCCAGGATATCATACGCAGGACGGCAAAGGAAAATCATATTTTTCTCCAGGAGGGCGTCTATGCCCAGCTGACGGGGCCGTCCTTTGAATCCCCAGCGGACGTGCGCATGATGCGCGTCCTTGGAAGTGACGCGGTGGGCATGAGCACAGTGGTAGAGGCCATCGCTGCCAGGCATATGGGCATGCGGATCTGCGGGATTTCCTGTATCAGCAATCTGGCGGCGGGAATGACGGCAAATCCCCTGACCCATGAAGAGGTACAGCAGGCGGCTGACATGGCGGCGCCTAACTTCAAGCTTCTGTTGACGGAATCCATTAAGAGCATGATCTAGCAGACGATTTTGTTTTGACGGGGACGTACGTTCCGGACATAGGGGGTGGAGCGGTGAAGGAAGAACTGCGGGAACAACTGATCCAGGGGGCGCTAAAGGCCAGAGAGACAGCCTATGCGCCATATTCTCACTACTGTGTGGGAGCGGCGCTTGTCACGGAGAGCGGTCAGATCTTCACAGGCTGTAACATAGAGAACGCATCCTACGGAGCCACCTGCTGCGCGGAACGGACTGCCGTTTTCAAGGCGGTGAGCAGCGGGGGAAAAAAGATCCGCGCCATTGCCATTGCGGGAGGCATTGAGGGGAGGGAGCCGGAAGATTACGCTTATCCCTGCGGTATCTGCAGGCAGGTGCTGAGTGAATTCGGCGGGCCCGATATGATCGTGATCGCTGCCCGCAGCGCTTTGGATTATCAAGAGTACACGCTGGACGGGCTTCTGCCCCACAGCTTTGGAGGAGGATCCATCCGATGAACATTCGATTGTACAACGCC
The DNA here is from genome assembly GCA_947631715.1 of uncultured Acetatifactor sp. GTDB lineage: Bacteria > Bacillota > Clostridia > Lachnospirales > Lachnospiraceae > Acetatifactor. Next base: position 4,885 of record CANRMK010000140.1, on the reverse strand, counting down.
AGAATCCTCACAATGGAAAAGGACCGCCCGGTCTTTCGGGGAGAGATCTGGATCAAAAATGAAAAGATCGCTTATATTGCGGACGAAGACGAGTTAAAACGGGAGTGGGACGGGGATTTCCCAAAGATTTCCTGGGACTGTGAGATGGACTGCAGGGACAATCTGCTGATGCCGGGCTTTAAAGACGCCCACACCCATTCCGCCATGACGTTCCTGCGCTCCTATGCGGACGATGTCCCTCTGCAGAAATGGCTGAACGAGAAAGTGTTTCCCATGGAGGCGAAGCTGACGGGGGAGGACATTTACCATCTGACCCGTCTGGCGGTGCTGGAATACCTCACGTCAGGGATCACGGCCATCTTTGAGATGTATCTGACGCCGGACACCATCGCCCAGGCCTGTCTGGATATGGGAATGCGCTGTGTGCTCACCAGCGGGCTGAACAATTTTTCCTCGTCCATAGAGCAGGTGGAAGAGGAATACTGCAGGTGGAACAAAAAGAATTCCCTGATCAGCTATCAGCTGGGATTTCATGCGGAGTACACCACCTCCAAGGAAATCCTGTATAAGCTGGCACAGCTCTCCCACAAATACCGTGCGCCTGTGTACACCCATATGTCGGAGACAGAGCAGGAGGTGGACGAGTGCATGGGGCGCTGGGGCATGACGCCGGCGGTATTTCTGGACAGCATGGGGCTGTTCGAGTTCGGCGGAGGCGGGTTCCACTGCGTACACCTGACGGAATCGGACATGGAAGTGTTTCGCAGGCGCAGGCTCCATGTGATCACGAACCCGGCGTCAAATATGAAGCTCGCCAGCGGTGTGGCCCCTGTGGCGGAATTCCTGCGCAAGCGGATCCCAGTGGCCATCGGCACGGACGGCCCCGCCAGCAATAACTGCCTTGACATGTTCCGGGAAATGTTCCTGGTGACAGGGTTGAGCAAGCTGAAAGAAAATGACGCGGCCAGCATGGATGCCATGAATGTGTTAAATATGGCCACGGTCCAGGGGGCGAAAGCCATGCGCTTAAGCAAGGCGGATGTCCTCGCCAAGGGAAAGCTTGCGGACATCATCATGATCGATCTGCACCAGCCCAATATGCAGCCGATCCACAATATCCCCAAGAACATTGTCTACAGCGGCAGCAAGTCCAATGTGGCCATGACGATGATCGGCGGGAAGATCCTGTATCACCGCGGAGAATATAACATAGGAGAAAGCCCGGAGAAGATCTATGCAAAATGTGACGAGATCGTCAGACGCCTGACAGGCTGAACGATATAAAAAATGAGCTCAACAGCTTATGAATGGAGGTCAAAATGCTGGAGAAAATTTTTAAACTGAAAGAGAACAGGACAAGCGTAAGGACGGAGCTGATCGCCGGCCTTACCACATTTATGACAATGGCGTACATCATTGCCTTGAATCCCAATCTGCTCACCAACTTTGACGTGGGGAGCTCCCTGTGGAACGGCGTCTTCATGGCCACCTGCGTGGCGTCCGCCATCGGTATGTTCGTGATGGCATTTGCGGCGAACAAGCCGTTTGCCATGGCGCCGGGCATGGGGCTGAACAGCTTCTTTGCAGTTGTGGTGGCGAACATCGTATCCATTACCGGAATGACCTATCTGGAGTCTTTCCAGGCGGCTCTCTGCATTATCCTGGTGGAGGGAATCGTGTTCCTGCTTTTGTCCGTGCTGAACGTGCGGGAGAAAATCGTGGACGCCATTCCGCTTGGGGTGCGTCTGGGCATCGCTCCGGCCATCGGCATGATGTTAATGAACATCGGCTTTGGCTCCAACGCAGGGGTGTATTCTGAGACGGGCGGCCCTTTTTACGCCATGAGCAATTTCTTCGGTTCCCTTACGGCAGGGCTTGCAAAGGATACCATGGGCTCCGGCTACGGGACCATGGTCCTCACGGTCGTGACTATGTTCATAGGGCTGTTCGTGATCGTGATCCTGGCCCAGAAGGGCGTGAAAGCGGCCGTGATCCTGGGCATGCTGGCCGCCAGCGTGATCAACTGGGCGGGACAGGCCCTCTTTCTTCACACCAATCCCTTTGCGGCCCTGACCACATCTTCCTTTGTGCCGCCTGTAAAGGATATGGTGGATACCACCCTGTTTAAGTTCAACTTCAGCGGATTTGCACAGATCGGCTGGTTTACGGTCATTACCCTGATCGTTACTTTCTGCATCATCGATATGTTCGACACCATCGGCACGCTGGTAGGCACTGCGAGCCGCGCCGGCATGCTGGATCAGAACGGCAAAATGCCCAAGATGAAAGAAGCGCTTCTGGCCGATGCGGTGGGCACCGTGGTGGGTTCCGCTACCGGTACCTCCACCGTCACTACCTTTGTGGAATCCGCTTCCGGCGTGGAGGCAGGAGGCCGTACCGGACTGACTGCCCTGACCACAGGCGTCTTATTCCTTTTGTGCATCTTTATCTCTCCTGTAGCGGCAGTGATCCCTGCGGCCGCAACGTCTTCTGCGCTGATCTATGTGGGCGTGCTGATGCTCACGGGATTAAAGAACGTGCATTTTGACGATATCAGCGAGGCGCTCCCTGTGGCCCTGATGCTGATCGCAATGCCTGTGTCCGGGTCCATCGGCCACGCCATCGGCCTTGGACTGATCGCCTATACCGTAGTCAAGGTCTTTACCGGAAAGGCAAAGGAGGTTTCCGTCCTTACCTACATACTTTCCGCCATCTTCCTGATCAAGTTCTTTTTGGCGGTTTAGGGTTTAGCGTGAAATTAGCGTGGAAATAGAAAGGTTTGGACGTTTTTTATGGAATATCTGATCATGGGCGCAACGCTGGCGGGGCTTTTGTTCGCGGTCTTTTTTGCGGAGGCGGCAAGACGCAGACGGGAGGATAAGCTGTTTGCACGCAGGCTGTATGATAACTTTGGAGAGATCCAGGAGCGCGATTATCCGCCGGAGCGGTACATGCGGATGGACAGCTATTTCCGCAGGCATCCACAGGACGGCCAGATAGACGATATTACATGGAACGATCTGGGCATGGACGATCTTTTTAAGAGGATCAACTGCTCTCTGTCCGCTGCGGGGGAAGAGTATCTTTATCACACCTTGAGAACCTTATGGCAGGAAGAGGAGCCGCTAAGGCATCTGGAGGAAGTGATACAGTATTTTGACGCTCACCCCCGGGAGCGGGTCAGGGTACAGCTGATCATGCGCCGGCTGGGGCATACGGGGAAATTCTCTCTGTATGAGTACCTGGATCACCTGGACGATCTGGGCTGGCGCTCTAACCGGGTGAGCATCTTCCGGGATCTTCTGTTTCTGCCCTGCATCGGGCTGCTTTTTTTTCATCTGCCCCTGGGCGTGCTGGCAGTCTCCGTGCTGGCGGCCAGCAATATCTTATCCTATTTTAAGGAAAAGGGGGAGATCGATCCCTATATCATCAGCTTCGCCTATGTGATGCGGCTCCTGGAGGCCTGCGACGGCCTGCGGCGGATCTCTGTGCCGGTGTGCGGGGAGGAGTGGCGGGAGCTGCAGAGCCGCAGGGCTGCGCTCCAGTCCATGCGGAGGGGATCGTTCTGGGTCATGTCCCCGTCCCGGGGAGCGGTGAATGCCTCCGGGAATCCGCTGGAAATGATCCTGGACTATATCCGCATGATGTTTCATGTGGATCTGATCAAATTCAACAGCATGCTGCGCCATCTGCGGGGGCACAGAGAGGACGTGGACAGGATCATTTCCATACTGGGCTTCCTGGAGACGTGCATCTGCATACTGTCTTTTCGGAAATCCTTAAAGCACGGGTCCTGTCTGCCGGAATTTACTGAGGATACGGGGCTTTGGATAAAAGAGGGATATCACCCTCTGTTAAAGGAGCCGGTCAAGAACAGCATTGGTGCGGAAAGGGGCGTGCTTCTCACAGGTTCCAACGCTTCTGGAAAATCCACCTTTTTGAAAATGACGGCTTTAAACGCCGTAATGGCCCAGACCATTCACACCTGTACGGCGGAGAGCTACCGGGCGCCGTTCTTTCACGTGTATTCCTCCATGGCCCTCAGAGACGATATCCAGGGCGGAGAGAGCTATTACATCGTGGAGATCAAGGCGCTCAAGCGGATTCTGGACGCCGCTGCCTCAGGTAAGAAGCCGGTGCTATGCTTTGTGGACGAGGTCCTTCGGGGAACCAACACTGTGGAGCGGATCGCCGCCTCCACCCAGATCCTTGCCACCCTGAACCGGCGGGGGATCCTGTGTTTTGCCGCCACTCATGACATTGAGCTGACAGAGCTTTTGGAGGATAGCTTTGACAATTATCATTTTGAGGAAACTGTCCTGGACGGAGACATCTCCTTTCCCTACAGGCTTCTTGCCGGAAAGGCGGTCACCAGGAACGCGATCCGGCTTCTGGAGCTTCTGGGCTATGACGGGGATATCATACGGCGCGCCAATGCCCAGGCAGAGCGCTTTGCCGAGACGGGCCGCTGGAGCACTTGACGGGGACGCGCCCTGTTGCTATACTGAATGAAACGGCATCCCGGCCAGCCCGGGACTAAGAACGGCCGCCCATGCGGCAGAAAAGAGGGAAACATGGTCAACTTTGTCAATATCATTCTGTCCTATCTTGTTTTGATGGCGATCATACTTGTGGTTGCGGGGGCGGCCATTGCCATCGGGATCCATCTGGCCAGGAAAAAGAATGCAAAGGCGCAGGCGGGCGATGCTGCCGATCCTGACAGGAAGGCATAAGATCCTGCCGGCGTTCCGCCTGGAGATTTCAGGGGAACGGACAGGCTGACCGCAGCGGAAATGAGGAGAATATGGACCGATATACAACGATATTCTGGGATGTGGACGGTACGCTGTTAGATTTTCTGTACTCCCAGAGATATTCCCTTACA
>CANRMK010000139.1 GCA_947631715.1 uncultured Acetatifactor sp. | reverse complement strand
CATGGAATGAGCCATTTTACGATTACAAGCACCAGAGCCTGTGAGACGATCTTCCGGATACGGTATCAGATCCTGGGGAATCCAAAAATAACGATCCTGATTCCGAACAAGGATCATGTGGAGGATCTGCGCCGCTGCGTGACCTCTGTTCTGGAAAAGTCTACCTATGACAATTATGAGATCCTCATTGTGGAAAATAACAGCGCGGAGGAGGAAACCTGGGAGTACTACAGCCGGCTGCTGGGATATGATTACAGGGAAGCCTTGAGAAAGGCGGATGGAGAGAATCAGGCGGACACTCCGGACAAAAGCGCTCCGGACGGCACGGCGGTACGTTCGGAAGCGGACGGGGGGATCCTGCGCAGTGGGAACGGTAAAATAGCGATTGTTACTTATCGCGGCAGCTTCAATTATTCTTCCGTGAATAATCTTGGGGCACGATATGCAGAGGGAGAATATCTGCTTCTGCTGAACAATGATACGGAAGTGATCACGTCCAACTGGATGGAGGAGCTTTTAATGTATGCCCAGCGTGAGGACGTGGGGGCAGCGGGAGCGAAGCTCTATTATCCGGATATGACCATCCAGCACGCGGGGGTGGTCCTGGGACTGGGAGCCCACCGGACTGCCGGGCATACCCATTATAAGGTGCCAAAGCAGAACCTGGGATATATGGGGCGGCTTTGTTATGCCCAGGATGTGTCAGCAGTTACAGGCGCATGCCTTTTGGTGAAGAAGAGCCTTTATGAGGAGGCCGGAGGGCTGGACGAGGAATTTGCAGTTTCTTTGAATGATGTGGATTTCTGCCTGAAGCTGCGGCAAAAGGGGCTTCTGAATGTGTTCACTCCCTTTGCGGAGCTCTTCCACTATGAATCTGTGTCCAGAGGGCTGGATGACAGAGGGGAGAGGGCCGCACGTTACGACAGGGAGTCGGAGCTGTTCCGAAAAAAGTGGCGGGCACAGCTGGAGGCGGGAGATCCGTACTATAATCCGAACTTTTCCCTGGACAGGAGCGATTATTCCCTGAGAGAAGCGGAATGATGCCGCAGCCGTAACAGTTCAACTATTCCCTTGCGAGTCACGCCCGGTACTGCCGATGTTCTCCCGGCAGACGCGCTTCCGCTCGGTTCCGCACGTAACGGCCACTAGGCTCGAGAGTACCTCGCCAAGTGCCGACGTGCTCCAACGGTCTGCCGGGAGAACATCGACATTACCGGGCTGGATACGACGGAGGGCTGAACTATTACCCGCGGTACATTTCCAGAATTGTGTAGATTAATTTGTCCGCATATGCTATACTATACATACGTTGATTTTCCGGCCGGCGGTGTGAAATGGCATGTGTGGGACTGTGCGGCCGCACAGGCGGAAAGTTCTTTCGACGGGATCTGCGCAGCGCAGGCGCAGGATGCCGGAGTGCTTAATATGCTGATTGAGAATCTGCGCAGAAATGAGGTAGAGGACAATGAGTTTTATGGAGGAATTCAATTTCTGGCTGAATGACGATTATTTCGACCAGGAAACAAAGAACGAGCTTCTGGCGATCAAGGACGACCAGAACGAGATCCAGGAGCGCTTCTACAAGGAGCTGGAGTTCGGCACCGGCGGTCTCCGCGGTATTATCGGAGCCGGAACGAACCGCATGAACATTTATACGGTGCGTAAGGCCACACAGGGCCTGGCCAACTTTATCCTCAAGCAGGGCACCCAGGGAAAAGGCGTTGCCATTGCATACGATTCCAGAAACATGTCCCCTGAATTTGCGGACGAGGCCGCACTCTGCCTGGCAGCAAACGGCATCAAGGCATACGTGTTCGATTCTCTGAGGCCTACCCCGGAGCTTTCCTTTGCGCTCCGCACCTTAGGCTGCACCGCAGGTATTGTGGTGACGGCCAGCCATAATCCCCCGGAGTACAACGGTTATAAGGTGTACTGGGAGGACGGCGCTCAGGTGACGGCGCCCAAGGATAAACAGATCATAGAGGAAGTGCAGAGCATCAAAGATTACCACACTGTGAAGACCATGTCCAAGGCAGATGCTCAGGCAAAGGGACTCTATCAGGTCATCGGAAAGGACATCGATGACAAGTACATGGCGGAGTTAAAGAAGCAGATCATTCATCCCGACGTGATTGCCGAGGTGGCCGATGAGATTAAGATTGTTTACACGCCTCTGTGCGGGACCGGCAATCTTCCGGTGAGAAGAATCCTGTCCGAGCTTGGCTTTAAGCATGTGTATGTGGTTCCCGAGCAGGAGAACCCGGATCCCAAGTTCACCACGCTGGACTATCCCAATCCAGAGGATCCCAAGGCGTTTACCTATGCGCTGCGCCTGGCTAAGGAAAAAGACGCAGATATCGTTCTGGCTACTGATCCCGATGCCGACCGGCTGGGTGTGTATGCAAAGGATCAGAAGACCGGTGAATATGTATCCTTTACCGGCAACATGTCCGGCATGCTGATCGCGGAATATATTCTCAGGGAAAAGACGGCTTCTGGAACCATGCCTGTCAATCCCGCTCTGGTGACCACCATTGTGACCACCAATATGACAAAGGCCATCACGGCGGCGTACAATGTAAAACTGATCGAAGTGCTCACCGGATTTAAGTTCATCGGCGAGCAGATCAAGCTGTTCGAGCAGACCGGCAGCAACAACTATGTGTTCGGTCTGGAGGAAAGCTATGGCTGCCTGGCAGGTACCCACGCCAGGGACAAGGATGCCATCGTGGCGGTGATGTGCCTCTGCGAAGTGGCTGCATACTGTAAGAAGCAGGGCAGGACTCTGTGGGATATGATGCTGGATCTCTATGAGAAATACGGCTATTTTAAGGAGAGCCAGTATACCATTACCCTGAAAGGGATCGACGGTTCCAGACAGATTGCAGAGATTATGGATAAACTCCGCCAGAATCCTCCCAAGGCGTTCGGCAGCCTGAAAGTATTAAAGTTCAGGGATTATCAGACCGACAGAGTGCTGGATATGGAGACAGGAGCGGAGGGCAGGACAGGTTTGCCTCAGTCCAATGTGCTTTATTTTGAACTGCCCGATGACGCATGGTGCTGTGCCCGTCCTTCCGGCACGGAGCCTAAGATCAAGTTCTATATGGGAGTCAAGGGCACCAGCATGGAGGATGCTCAGGCAAGGCTGGATCGGCTGACGGAAGATTTGAAAGCGGTGTTGTAACATGTTTTGCGGGAGCAGGGGCGCTGATTTCAAAAAAACAATATTTTACCTGAAACGCAACGGAATCAGGAACACATTCTATGCAATAAGAGAGGGGCTGGCTGCACGCAGGCAGCCTCTCTATCGTTATATCCTGCCCGATGAGACAGAATTGGACAGGCAGCGCAGGAGGTGCAAGGACATAGATCCCGCCTATAGGGTGAGCATTGTGGTGCCCTGCTATCGGACGGACAGAGCCTTTTTGCTTGAAATGATAGATTCCGTCCGCGGACAGACATATCCTGAGTGGGAGCTGATTTTGGCGGATGCCACCGAAGATGACAGCGTGGAGAGAGCCGTGGAAGAGGTCAAAGATGGCAGGATACGCTATTTTCGCCTTGGGCGGAATGACGGGATTGCAGAGAATACCAACCGCGGGATCGAAGCGGCATCGGGAGATTATGTGGGGCTGCTTGACCATGATGATCTGCTGACGCCGGATGCCCTTTTTTACATGGTAAAGGCGGTGTCCGACAGTGTGAGATCCGGGGTCAGGCCAGGACTGGTCTATTCGGACGAGGATAAGTGCAGCGGGGACGGCACCCGGTTCTATGACCCCAACAGGAAAGAGGATTTTAACCTGGATCTGCTTTTGAGCAATAACTATATCTGTCATTTTATGATGATGGAGCGGGAACTGATACAGGGGTTGAAAATGCGAAGAGAGTATGACGGATCTCAGGACTATGATCTGATCCTGCGGGTGGCGGGGAAACTCGAAGGGATAGACGGCGCCATCGTCCATGTGCCCAGAGTGCTTTACCATTGGCGCTGCCATTCCTCCTCCACTGCGGAGAATCCGCAGAGCAAGCTGTATGCCTACGATGCGGGTCGGAGAGCTATACAGGACTTTGCAGAGAAAAGGAACTGGAGGGCGGAAGCGGAAGACACGGTACATCTGGGTTTTTACCGCCTGAAATACCCGGAAGATACTTTCCGGGTGAGGCCGGACGTGGGAGCCATAGGTGGACCGCTGTTTTGCAGAGGGCGGATCCTGAGCGGAAGGCTTTCGGAGGCGGGAAAGGTTTATTATGGCGGCCTGAACTGCCATTACAGTGGACCTCTGCACCGGGCTGCCCTGCAGCAGGATGCGGAAGCCGTGGATCTGCGGAATATCAGGTTGAGGCAGGAACTGTGGGAACTGTTTGAAGAGGTGACGGGTGTCCCCTACCGCACGCAGAAAGGCACGTGCCTATTTGACGCGGGGACCCTGCCCCGGGGAACGGACATTGCATCTGTCAGTGTCGCTTTGGGGAAAGCTGTCCGAAAGGCGGGATACAGGATCCTGTATCTGCCGGAAAGAGGAGTCCATTGGAAAAAGTAACAGTTGTTATACCAAATTACAACGGCATCCGCTTTCTGCCGGATTGTCTCGGGTCGGTGCTTCATCAGGAACCCGATACTCCAAAATACCGCGTCCTTGTGGTCGATAACGGATCCGAAGACGGAAGCCGGGAACTGATCGCAAGCCGGTTCCCGGAGGTGGAAGTGACAGCGCTTGAGACGAATACCGGATTCTGCCGCGCTGTGAACGAAGGCATCCGAAAGGCCGCGTCTCCCTATGTGATCCTTTTGAACAATGACACCAGAGTCCGCCCTGGCTTCATAAGGGAGCTTTATCGTGCCATAGAGTCGCGGCCCCGCGCCTTTTCGGTCAGTGCGGCAATGCTGATGTGGGACAGGGAGGAGCTGCTGGATGATGCCGGTGACCGGTACTGTGCCTTTGGGTGGGCGTACGGGCGCGGGAAAGGAAAGCCTGCAGGGGAGTTTTCTCATGCCGCAGAGGTCTTTTCGGCGTGCGGCGGCGCTGCCATTTACCGGAAGAGCGTCTTTGAGGCGATTGGTCTGTTCGATGAGCTCCACTTTGCCTATCTGGAGGACCTGGACATCGGCTGGAGGGCCCGGATCTACGGCTTTCATAATTACTATGAACCTGGAGCGCAGGCAGTGCATTACGGCAGTGCGTCCACCGGTTCCCGGTATAATAAAAAGAAGACGCTGCTGGCTGCGTCCAACAACGTCTATGTGATAGCCAAGAACATGCCGGCATTACAGGTGTTATTGAATCTTCCGTTCCTGCTGGCGGGATTTCTGCTGAAATTTATCTTTTTCTGCAGGAAAGGCATGGGAGCGCTGTATGTCAAAGGGCTGTTCCAGGGCGTAAAAAAGGCGCGGTCCCGTACGGGCCGTGAGAAGAGGATCCGGTTCGAGAGAAAAAATCTGAAACATTATTTAGCCATTCAGTGCCAGCTCTGGCTGAACCTCATTCGGATTCTTAAGAAATCTTAAGAATTAACTTCATAAAATCCTAAACTGTTCTGCTTATAATAATCATGAACCTATTTTGCAGTCAGTTTATCCGGAACGACTGTCCATACTTCAGGTGAGCGCATGATCAAGGACAATCAGAAGATCTTTAACCGGTTGATGGTAATCATCGATGCTGCTGTTACAGCGGCATCTTTTATGCTGGCTTATTTTTTTAAGTTCTATGTGCTGGAGAATGGGCCGGGGATCGGTGTACTCCCTGCGATCAGTTACTTTCAGCTGCTTCTGCTCATTGTGCCCATCTATATGCTTTTGTATTACGGCTGCAGCATATACGCGCCCAAGCGCACCGTAAGACTGCGCTTTGAGGTGTACGGCATTGTAAAGGCAAATTCTATCGGAATCGTGACATTGATCTTCCTTTTATACCTTGTGATCCGGGAGATCAACTATTCACGTTCCGTAATTGCGATATTTTATATCTTTAATGTATTTTTTACATCGGGCTTCCGATTTGCACTGAGAAAAGGGCTGAGAAAGATCCGCAGGCAGGGATATAATCTAAAGCACATTCTTCTGGTCGGTTATTCCCGGGCTGCAGAGGAATATATTGACAGGTTGATGGACAATCCCCAATGGGGATATGTGGCCTGCGGCATTCTGGATGACCATATTCCCGCAGGCACGCTGTACAAGGGCGTTAAAGTTCTGGGAAGCCTTGGGAATCTGGAAATCATACTGCCGGAAAACAAACTGGACGAGGTCGCCATCACACTGCCTTTAAAGGATTATGATTATCTTGCGAGCATTGTGGGAATCTGTGAAAAATCCGGTGTGCATACTAAATTTATTCCCGACTATAACGGGCTGATTCCCAGCAAGCCTTATACGGAGGA
>CANRMK010000138.1 GCA_947631715.1 uncultured Acetatifactor sp. | reverse complement strand
GCCACAGACCTCACACTGTTATACAGGTCTCTGTATCCGGCGGCAGCCTCAAAATCAAGGACCTCGGCGGCAGCCTTCATCTTTGCCTCCAGGTCCTTTAGGATCATGTTGTAATTGCCGTTCAGAAATTCCAGGGCCTGATCCACCCGGGCCCTGTATTCCTCCCTGCTCACATAGCCCTGGCAGGGCGCCAGGCACTGCTTGATATGGTGATTCAGGCAGGGCCGCTCCAGCCCTATATCTCTGGGCAGGACACGGCTGCAGGTGCGCAGGCAGTACAGCTTATTCAAGAGCTCAATGGTATCCTTTACCGCCGCCGCGCTGGTATACGGTCCGAAATATCTGGATTTGTCCTTTTTCATCACGCGGGAAAAAAGGATCCTCGGATATTCCTCCCCCAGAGTCACCTTAATATAGGGATACGTCTTGTCATCCTTTAACAGGGTATTGTATTTGGGAGAGTATTCCTTGATCAGGTTATTCTCCAGCACCAGAGCTTCCAGCTCAGAATCCGTGACGATATACTCGAACCGTGCGATCAGAGAGACCATTTTGTCAATGGCCGGCCCCCTGCCGATATTATCCCGAAAATAAGACCGGACCCGGTTATGGAGATTGACGGCTTTTCCCACATATAATATGGTATCCTTTACATCCCGCATAATATACACACCGGGTTCTTTCGGCAGTTTTTTCAGTTCCTCTTCTACATTGAACATGAATTTCTAATCCACTTTCCCGTTGGAAAATCTTCCCACAGATCCCTTTTCCTCTGCAGGCTTTTCCTGTGCCGGAGCTTCTGTCACAGGCTTCTCCTCCGCAGGATCTTCTCTTGCAGGCTCTTCGCTTGCGGGCTCCGCGCTCATTGGATTCTCAGCCGCCTTGGCCTCCTCAGGGACTTTCGCTTCAGCGGGGACAGTCTGTTCCGGCTTTACAGCCTCCTCTCCTCCGGCCTTCTCCCTATCCAGGATCTGGTCAAAGCTTTTGCTTCCGTCGGAAGCGTCCACTTGTTTCCCACTGTCCGGAGCGCTTTCCTCTTTCTTCTCCTCCGGCTCAGGCAGACCCTTTTCCCTGCGGTAGATCTCCATAAACTCCTTGCCGGTGATCGTCTCTTTCTCGATCAGATACTCCGCCAGCTTATCCATCACATCCCGGTTCTCTTTCAGCATTGCCAGCGCTTTTTCATAGCTCTCCTTGAGGATCTCCACCACTTCCGCATCGATCTCCGCCGCAGTGGAATCGCTGCAGTTCAGCGCGGTCCTGCCCTCCAGGTATTGGCTTTCCACAGTAGCCAGCCCCATCAGGCCGAACTTCTTGCTCATGCCGTACCGGGTCACCATATTCCTTGCGATATCAGTCGCTTTCTCAATATCGTTGGCGGCGCCTGTAGTCACCGTGTCGAACACGATCTCCTCCGCTGCCCGGCCGCCTACCAGTCCTACCAGCATATCCCGAAGCTCCGCTTCCGTATTTAAGTATTTCTCTTCCTCCGGCACATGCATCACATAGCCCAGGGCGCCCATGGTGCGGGGCACAATGGTGATCTTCTGCACGGGTTCCGAATTTTTCTGCAGAGCGCTGATCAGCGCATGCCCCACCTCATGGTAGGACACGATACGCCGCTCCTCCTTGCTCATAATGCGGTCTTTCTTCTCCTTGCCCACCAGGACCACTTCCACCGCATCGAACAGATCCTTCTGGCTCACGTATTCCCGGCCCTCTTTCACCGCATTGATGGCCGCCTCATTGATCATATTGGCCAGATCGGAGCCCACCGCGCCGCTGGTGGCAAGCGCGATAGCGTCCAGATCCACGCTCTCATCCAGCTTTACATCCTTGGCATGCACTTTCAGGATCTCCACACGCCCCTTTAGATCCGGCTTATCCACAATGATCCGCCGGTCAAAGCGCCCGGGACGCAGCAGAGCCTTATCCAAGATCTCCGGCCGGTTGGTGGCTCCCAGGATCAGAATACCCTTGGAGCTGTCAAATCCGTCCATCTCGGACAAAAGCTGGTTCAGTGTCTGTTCCCGCTCCTCGTTCCCGCCGCCGTACTTGGAATCACGGCTGCGGCCGATGGCGTCGATCTCGTCTATGAAGATAATACAGGGCGCATTCTTGGTTGCCTCCTTGAACAGATCCCGGACACGGCTTGCGCCCACGCCTACATACAGCTCGATAAAATCCGAACCGGTCAGGGAGAAAAAGGGCACATGGGCTTCGCCGGCCACCGCCTTGGCCAACAGCGTCTTACCCGTTCCGGGAGGGCCTACCAGCAGGGCGCCCTTCGGCAGCCTTGCGCCGATTTTTGAATATTTGCCGGGATTGTGGAGAAAATCCACCACCTCCACCAGGGATTCCTTTGCCTCGTCCTCGCCGGCCACGTCCTTAAAGGTGACCCCGGTCTCTTTCTGCACATATACCTTGGCGTTGCTCTTTCCGACGCCCATAGGCCCGCCGCTTCCGCCCATGCGGCGGAACAAAAATCCCAGCAGGATCCACATCAGCACCACCGGCAGTACCACGCCCACTAAGATATTGATCAGAAATCCCGAATTATCGCTGAGGGTCCTCTGGCCGTCCACTCCGTATTTCTCCAGGCGCGCCATCAGCGTGTCCATATCCTCCATGAGGACTGTCGTATATTGTCTGGGATAATTCTGAGAATACAATCCCAGGCCAAAGCCATAGCCCGGCAGCAAGGTGTTGTCCGACTGTTCTCCGCTGCCGCTGTTCTCCGCTTTCAGGGTAAACTGCACCTCACCGGTACTGAGCAGATTGGCTTTCTCTACCTTTCCGCTCTCAAGGTACTCTAAGAACTGGCTGTAGCTTACCTGATCCTCATCGGAAGTCCCGAACAGCAGATTCCAGAGCATCAGCGCGATCAGGAGCGTGCTTAAGACTGCCAGGACCATCATCATGATATTCGGACGTCTGGGAGGCTCGTTCCCGTTTCCGCCGTTTCCTCCGGGGCCGTTTCCGCGGCCGCCGTTGTTGTATCCCCCGCCATTGTCGTATTGGTTCAGCTGATTGTCCATAGTAACTCCATTCAATGTATTCAATGTGTTTTTATATCTATAGTGTTCCCATTCTGAAGTGAAACTAAATCTATTTTATTATAGGGAGAAGAGGTTGATAAATCAATAGCATAATTGTGAAAAAAAGGTGTCTTCTATAAAAGATTTCTAAAATATTGACCATTCCAATATGCGGAAAACTGTGATAAAATATTTTTTGTTTGATGTTATTTTTACGGCTGTGCAGAACATGCACCGCGGAAAGCGGCAAGAGACCATGAGGATAGGATTTGACAATGACAAATATCTGAAAATGCAGTCTGAGCACATAAAGGAGCGCATCGGCCAGTTCGGCGACAAGCTCTATCTGGAGTTCGGCGGAAAACTCTTTGATGATTATCACGCCTCCAGAGTGCTTCCCGGATTTGCGCCCGATTCAAAGCTCAGAATGCTGATGCAGCTCTCCGACTATGCGGAGATCGTCATTGTGATCAACGCTGCGGATATCGAAAAGAACAAGGTCCGCAGCGATCTTGGCATTACCTATGACCTCGATGTACTGCGCCTGCGGGACGAATTTCAGGAAAAGGGGCTGTATGTAGGCAGCGTTGTCATTACCCGCTATGCCGGCCAGAACAGCGCCGACCAGTTCAAGGCAAAGCTGGAAAAAAAGAACATCAAAGTCTATCTCCATTATACGATCGAGGGATATCCCTCCAATGTACCGCTGATCGTCAGTGAAAACGGCTATGGGAAAAACGATTACATAGAGACCTCCAGGCCTCTTGTTGTGGTCACTGCGCCAGGGCCCGGCAGCGGAAAGATGGCAGTCTGCCTCTCCCAGCTCTACCACCACAATTTAAGGGGCGTCAAGGCAGGGTACGCAAAATTCGAGACCTTCCCCATTTGGAATATTCCGCTGAAGCATCCCATAAATCTTGCCTATGAGGCGGCTACAGCAGATCTCAACGATGTGAACATGATCGATCCGTTCCATCTGGAGGCCTATGGCGAAACTGCCGTGAACTATAACCGGGACATTGAGATCTTCCCGGTGCTGAATGCCATCTTTGAGGGCATTTACGGCAGCAATCCTTATAAGTCCCCCACCGACATGGGAGTCAATATGGCAGGCTGCTGTATTGTGGACGATGAGGTCTGCCGCCAGGCTTCCCTGATGGAGATTATCAGGCGGTATTACACCACGCTGAACAAAGTGGTGCGGGACGAGGCGCCGGAGAGCGAGGCATATAAAATCGAGCTTTTGATGAAACAGGCAAAGATTACAACAGATGACAGGTCTGTCACATTAGCCGCCAGAAAAAGAGCCGACGAACTGGGTGTTCCCACTGCGGCCATCGAGCTGCCTGACGGACACATCATCACCTCCAAGACTTCGGATTTTCTGGGGGCATCCGCCGCGCTGCTTCTAAACGCCCTGAAATATCTGGCCGGCGTGGACCATGATACAAAGCTGATCAAGCCGGAAGCGATCGAACCTATCCAGAACCTGAAAGTGCGCTATCTGGGCGGAAAGAATCCCCGGCTGCACACAGACGAGGTTCTGATTGCCCTGTCCCTGGCGGCATGCACTGATCTTGCCGCGAAGCGCTCTCTGGAACAGCTTCCGAAACTCCGGGGCTGTCAGGCCCACACTTCCGTCATGCTGTCGGAGGTGGACATGAAAATTTTCAAAAAACTGGGCGTGGACCTCACCTGTGAACCGGTACAGGCTGCAAAAAGGAGATATTGACCAATCACAAACCATTTCTGACCCGGATACCCAATTCGCAGGTGCGCTGCCTGGAACGGACGGGTGAAAGATTACTCCATACATCAAATGCAAGATAAGACAGCGCAGAAAAGAGGAAATTATGGCAGTAAAATACGTATTTGTCACCGGAGGCGTCGTCTCCGGTCTCGGCAAGGGCATCACCGCAGCCTCCCTGGGCCGGCTGTTAAAGGCCAGGGGCTACAAGGTTACCATGCAGAAATTCGATCCCTATATCAATATCGATCCCGGCACCATGAATCCCATTCAGCACGGGGAAGTGTTCGTCACGGACGACGGGGCAGAGACAGATCTGGATCTGGGCCATTATGAGCGCTTTATCGATGAAAGCCTCGACAAAAACTCCAATGTGACCACCGGAAAGGTCTACTGGTCCGTTCTCCAGAAAGAGCGCCGGGGCGATTACGGCGGCGGCACTGTACAGGTGATCCCCCACATTACCAATGAGATCAAAAGCCGGTTCTACCGGAACTTTACGGATCCAGATACCCGCATTGCCATCATCGAGGTGGGCGGAACCGTCGGCGATATCGAAAGCCAGCCCTTTCTGGAATCCATCCGCCAGTTCCAGCATGACGTAGGGCACGACAACGCGATCCTGATCCATGTGACCCTGATTCCCTATCTGAGCGCTTCCCAGGAGTTAAAGACCAAGCCCACCCAGGCCAGCGTCAAGGATCTCCAGGGCATGGGCATTCAGCCTGACATCATCGTATGCCGCAGCGAGCATCCTCTGGATCAGTCCATCAAAGACAAGATCGCTCTCTTCTGCAATGTACCCAGCAACCGGGTGCTGCAGAATCTGGACGTGGAATATCTCTATGAGGCTCCGCTGGCCATGGAAAAGGAACATCTTGCCCAGGTAGCCTGTGAATGTCTCCACTTGGACTGCCCGGAACCCGACCTGAGAGATTGGGAAAAGATGGTGGACGATTTAAAGCATCCCACAGAAGAGGTACAGATTGCACTGGTAGGAAAATATGTTTCCCTGCACGACGCGTACATCAGCGTGGTGGAAGCCCTGAAGCACGGCGGCATTACGAATCACACCACCGTACACATCAAATGGATCGATTCGGAGACCGTGACGGACGAAAATGTGGAGGAGCTGCTGGGAGACTGTAACGGTATCCTGATTCCCGGCGGTTTTGGGTCCCGGGGAATCGAGGGCAAGATCCGAGCCATCACTTATGCCCGCACCCATAACAGGCCTATGCTGGGCCTGTGCCTCGGCATGCAGCTCACCATTGTGGAATACGCCCGCAATGTGATCGGATATAATGACGCGCACAGCATCGAACTCGACCCCTCTACCACCCATCCCGTAATCGCGCTGATGCCGGACCAGAACGGTGTGGAAGACATCGGAGGGACCCTGCGGCTGGGCGCCTATCCCTGTGTGCTGGACAAAGATTCCAGAGCGTATGAGCTTTACGGGGAGGAGACGATCTATGAACGGCACCGCCACCGCTATGAGGTGAATAACGATTACCGTGCTGTGCTGACACAGAACGGACTGCGGCTCTCCGGCACTTCTCCCGACGGACGGATCGTAGAGATGTGCGAAATTACGGAGCACCCTTTCTTTGTGGCTACTCAGGGACACCCCGAGCTTAAATCCCG
>CANRMK010000137.1 GCA_947631715.1 uncultured Acetatifactor sp. | reverse complement strand
GGGCGATGAAAGACCGCCTGATAGAAATGTTCGGGGAATTGGGAATCAGGCTGGAAGAGGACCGGAGTGCATCAGACACGGGCTCCAGTGCAGGAAACCTGTACGGATATGTGAAAGGGAACGGGCTGTCCCCTGTTCTTTTGGCGGCCCATATGGACACAGTGATGCCGGGGCTTGGGAAGCGGGCGGTCTTTGATCCGGACGGGACTGTTACGAGCGATGGAACTACCGTGCTGGGCGCTGACGATGTCTCGGGGATCACCGCGATTTATGAGGCACTGCGTTATCTGAAAGGCGCTTCTGTGGAGCACAGGGATGTGGAACTTCTGTTCACCACGGGGGAGGAACTGTATTGCAAGGGGGCCAAAGCTTTTGATTTCCAGAATGTGAAGTCCAAAAGTGCGGTGGTGCTGGATCTGAGCGGGGAGATTGGAACTGCGGCTTACGCGGCGCCTACGATCCTTTCTTTTGAGGCAGAGATCCTGGGACGGTCCGCCCATGCGGGATTTTGCCCCGAGAGTGGGATCCATGCCGTCAAGGCGTGCTGCGATGGGGTGTCAAGGCTGCCGCAAGGGCATATAGACGAGGCAACGACTGCCAATGTGGGGCTGATATCGGGGGGCGATGGCATTAACATTGTGCCCCGGCAGTGCAGCGTAAAAGGGGAGATTCGAAGCCTGTATCATGAGCGGGCTCTCGCCGCAGCAGAACAATACCGGACCATCTTTGAGGAAAGCGCGCAAAAGTATGGCGCACAGCTAAAGTGGCATCAGCAGACGGATATCTGTGCCTATGAGACAGATTTAAAGAGCGGGATCGCCGTTTCTTATGAGAAGGCCTGCAGGCAGGCCCAGGTAACGCCCCGCTGGATCAAGACCTTTGGAGGCAGCGACAACAATGTGTTCGCCCAGAACAGGATAGAGGGCATTGTGATGGCGCCCTCCATGTATGATGTGCACGGATGCGGGGAATATGCCAACATAAATGAGATCGGGAAAGCGGCGGAGATCCTGGTGGGGCTGCTGACTTAGGGGAGGCTGCTTCACACCTTGTCTGTAAAGGAAGACTGATAAGGCATCTTTATAAAATACTGTTTTTTGCATATTATAAGTTTGTGTGGTTAAAATCATGGCTAAATTTGTCTATTGAGTTGATTTTGTCACGCATATGGCATATAATAGAGTGCGATAATACATGGAAAGGAGTTTGCACTATGGCAAACACGACAAATTTCAGCGTCCGTGTGGACAGTGACATCAAGAAACAGTGTGAAAGCCTTTACAGTGAATTAGGGTTCAATCTCACTACCGCTATCAATGTTTTTCTGCGCCAGTCTCTCCGGGTCGGTGGGTTTCCGTTTGATGTTCGACTGGATCAGCCTAACAGGGAGACAGTTGCCGCTATGTTGGAAGCGGAGCGGATTGCGCACGATTCTAGTGTGAAGAGGTATTCCGACGTGGAAGAAGCGCTCCGGGAGTTGAAACGATGAAACGGGATATTGCCGATTGGAAAAAGCTATGATTATAGCCCGTAAGGGTAACAATATAAACCTAAGTAGGTGCACCTGCTGGGTTTTTCTGTCGTTTTGGCGGGGCGGCTTATGCCTTGGGCGGGGAGACTTCAGGAAAGCATACCCGGATTATCAGCTGCCCGTCCGCATATTCCGCCGAGATGTTCCCGCCCATGTCCTCTGTGAGGCGATGGGCGATCGCCAGGCCAAGGCCAGTGGAGGACTCCAGGCTTGCTACCGTATAATAACGGTCAAAGAGTCTGGCCGCGGACACCGGCGACAGATCGGGTGCGTTATTGGAAAAGGACACAGTGCCGTCAGGTGACAGCGTTACCGCAAAATCGGAATCGCTGTACCTGGCGGCATTTCCTATGATATTGGCAAAGATCCGGGAGAGGGAGGCGCGGTCAAGAACACGCCACACGGAAGTGTCGGGCAGTGTGATCCGGGGCGTGATGTTCTTTTTCCGAAAAGCCTCATAAAAGGCGAGCAGGCTTTCTTCCAGCTGTCTGTTCAGGGAGAGGCGCTCCGGCTGCCTGCGCTTTGGCGTCAGCGCGAGGGAGTAGCAGAACAGCTCTTCCGTCAGCTGCCTCATGGCAGTGATGCGCTCCCGGATAATGGCCAGATACCGGGAGCACCGGGGAGAATGCTGCTCCTCTTCCAATAGCTCCAGATATCCGCTCACGGCGGTAAGAGGCGTCCGCAGGTCGTGGGAGATATTGGCCACGGCCTCTTTTAGATCCCGGTCCCCGTCCTGAAAGCGGTGCCTCTCTTTCTGCAGCAGCTGCAGCTGTTCATTTAAAATACGGGCCAGCCGCCTTAAGTCCCTGTCCCGGGAGGAAAGGCCCAGGATCCTGTTGGTGTCCTGGCTGAGGATCAGGGCCAGCTCCTGCCCCATCTCATGAAGCCCCCGCTTTAACAGAAGCCATTTCAGGCCCAGCGCTGCGGCCAGGGCAGATGACAGACAGCAGTACAGCAAAAGCATAAATTTCCTCCCATTCTATCATAAATAAAATCAAATATCCTTTTTGGCGAACGCGAAAAGCCCTGGAGTGGTGGAACCTGCCATGACGCCAAGGGAACAGAGGATCATTCGCAGAGGATGCTCCCCTGACCTGCTTCCGAGAAGCAGGCTTTGGCCGGTGGGGAGAGCATATCTTAGGAAATCCAGTGCGGTCCTCAGGGCGCCCCGGGGATAGCGGGGATTGGGGATAGGGTCGGAGGGCTGTAAGACACCATTTATCGAAAGTGCATAAACATTTTCAATCAGTTCAGGGGCAGTCAGCAGCTGTTCTATATAAATGGCGGCGAACAAAAGGAAAAAGTAGCCCAGCAGGCAGATCACTGTAGAGAAAGTGCGGCTTGGGACAAGCAGGATACCATAGTGGCCAGACCTGAGAAAGCGGCGGTCATCAGAATGCCCTGAAGCAGATGCAGCAGAATCAGCCGGGGAGCCAGTGTCAAAGGTCCGAACAGGGGAATGCCAAGCGCCAGTATGGTAATGAACATTCCTGCGCAGACGATCAGGGAGGCCCCGAGCACTGTGAGAAAACAGGAAAGGTAGATCCGGGCGCGGCTGCAGCCAACGATGATCTTGTTGTGCAGGGCGCCGCTGCTGTACTCCTGGCCCAGGAACAGGGGGGAGAAAAAAGAGGTAAAGCTGCCGATGAGCAAAAAGGGGCCGAAGAAGAAATTGGACAAAGGGTATACGGTCCCGGGCATTTCTTTCATGTAAACATAGTTGTCGATCAGGCTAAAGGCGCAGAGGGCTGCAAAGACTAAAATGCATACCCGGAACAAAATGTTTTTCCATAGCCGTGCAAAGCCGGCGGATAAAAGCTGTGTCATTGGATCATCTCTCTTTCTGCCGCGTCACGGCGGCTGCCGATCAGGTTCATATAATAGTTTTCCAGAGTTTCTTCCCGTTCCTTTAAGGATTCCAGAGTACAATGTCTTCTTTCCAGCAGCTGTACCAGCTCAGTGATGTTGACCTGCCCGAAGATATCCGCCTCGTTATCGGAAACGATCCGGTAGTCCAGCCCTGCCTCGTCCAGAGCGGTACAGAGCGCCCTTGTGTCGGAGACGGTGACGCGGATACATTTTCTGCAGGCCTCCTCCAGCTCTTTTGCAGTCATTTCTTTCAGGATGGCGCCGTGATCGATAAAGCCGTAGTGGGTGGCAAGCCGTGAGAGCTCGTCCAGAATGTGGCTGGATATCAGGACGGTGATATGCCGCTCCCTGTTCAGGCGCAGGATCAGCTCCCGCACTTCCACAATGCCCTGGGGATCCAGCCCGTTTGCGGGCTCATCCAGTACCAGAAAGTCGGGA
Organism: uncultured Acetatifactor sp.; assembly: GCA_947631715.1. Classification (GTDB taxonomy): domain Bacteria; phylum Bacillota; class Clostridia; order Lachnospirales; family Lachnospiraceae; genus Acetatifactor. The sequence continues at coordinate 2,612 of CANRMK010000137.1, read as the reverse complement.
CTGCCCGCCAGGGCCACAGCGATCCCCAGGCGCTGCTTCATGCCCAGAGAGAAATTACGCACCTTTTTCCTGCCGGTGTCCGAGAGCCCCGCAAGCGCCAGGAGCCGGGGAATGTCATCGAAAGAGGGCAGGCCCAGGATCCGGTACTGCAGCTTCAGGTTATCCTCGGCGGTCATGTCCGGATACAGGGCAGGCGTCTCCACCACAGCGCCCATGCGTTTTCTGCTGTCCCGGATCTCCCGGGAGGAAAAGGGCTTCCCGAAGAGGGTATAATTCCCGGAGTCGGGACGCTGCAGACCGCAGATCAGGCGGATCAGGGTAGTCTTTCCGGCACCGTTTCTGCCCACAAAGCCGTAAACTGCTCCCCGGGGCACATGGAGGGAGACGCCGTTCAGGGCGGTGAAGTGTCCGTATTGCTTCTTAAGGCCATCGGTTTTCAGTACATATTCCATAGGTTTTCCTCATTTCTGCGCCGGGTTTCTGCCGCCGGGCTCCCGGGGCGGCGCAGCCCGGATTTTCCGGCGTCTTAAGGGGAGTGTAATGGGGAACAGTTAAGAAAGCGGTTAAGGAAAGAGTTAAGATTTCGTAAAGACGCAGGATCGGTTCTCTGTCTGGTCCGGAATCTCGCCGCTGTTTTACGGGCGAAGCAGAAAGCCGATGCCCCAGGCGGATTCGATGTAGTCATGGGGAGAGACGGTCTTCAGCTTTTTGCGGAGATTGCTGATGTGGACTTTCAGGGAGCTTTCCGTGCAGTCGGGAACGTCAAGGCTGATCCGGTCCAAAAGGGCGGTCTTGGAGATTACCTGGCCCGGGTTTTGCATCAATAGCTTTAATATGGCAAATTCCGTGGGAGTAAGGTGCAGCGGGGTATCGTCCAGCGTTAAGAGCTGTGCCTGCAGATCCAGGCATAGGTTTCCCGACCTCAGCTTTCTCGGGTTCCCGGGGGCTCCATTGCGCAGCTGGATCCGAATACGGGCCATAAGCTCCCGGATATCAAAGGGTTTGGTGAGATAATCTGCGGCTCCGGCATCGAGAAGCTTCACCCTGTCTTCCACATCTGTCCTGGCGCTCAGTACGATCACGGGAATTCCGCGCAAAGCGGGCAGCAGATCCTCCCCGGACAGCCCCGGCAGCATCAGGTCCAGCAGGATCAGGTCGGGGGATTTCCTTTCCAGAAGAAGCGCTGCCTCTGTGCCGGAGAATGCGCGCAGCACTCTGTAGCCCTCTGTCTCCAGGGCCTCCTTTAGCAGATTGCCGATATGAATGTCATCCTCCACCACTGCGATCGTATACATGAAAATGCCTCCGTACAGGCAGCCGCCCACAGCGCTGCGGGCATGCTGCGCTTTTATTATAGGCGCGCCCGCACAGGCAGGCAAGAAAAAAATAATAAAGATTTACGGAAGAGGAAAAGGAAAATAGATAAAAAATAGGGAAGAAGAAAAAGAAAAATGACAAAACGGTAGAAATCACATTGGACATTGTGCTAATATAAATGGAACGGTATGTTGTTCTGAATTTTGGGGGTGAGCCGGAGTTGAAGCTTGTCTACAATATCGATTTTGAAGTGGCAGCAATCTTTTATATGGTGATTCTGAATGTGTTCCTTTACCGGAAATATTCTGCACAGACCCGGGTCAACCGGGAATTCCGCAGACTTGCGGCGTATCTGCTTCTGGCGGTAGTGCTGGATGTGGCAACGGCGGTGACGATCAGCTGGGGAGCGGTGATCCCGGGCATTCTTAACACATTGTTCAATACACTGTATATGGCTGCGGATGTAGTGGTAGGATACCAGTTCTTATGCTATGTGTCCGCCTATGTATACAAAGAGAGGGAATCCCTGCTGTTCCGCATCAGCCGCGGAGTCTGCATTCTCTGTCTGGCCAATCTGATCCTGAATATTTTTGCGGGACACGTCTTCTTTTTTGATGGGAGCGGGCAGTATGTCCATGGGCCCCTGTACCTGCTGGCGTATATTGTGCCGTACTATTACATTTTCTGCGCGGCGCTGATCCTGATGCGCAATTACAGGCATTATGAAATCAAACAGCGGCGCTCTATCCTTGCTTTCTTCCTGTTCGGGATCATTGGCCCGCTTGCGCAGCTGTTGTGGTTCCCGGATACCCTGCTCAGCGTGTTCAGCATGACTCTGGGGCTTTTGATGATCATGTTCACTCTGGAGACCCCGGATTATCAGCTGCTCATGAAGACGCTGGGAGAACTGGAGGATCTGCAGAAAAATCTCCAGGCGGAGGTAGAGAAGCAGACGGCGAAAGCGGACAGGCTGGCCCATCAGGCGGTGAGGACCCTGGCCGTGTCGATCGATGCGAAAGACAGGTATACGAACGGTCATTCCGAGCGGGTGGCGGAGTATGCCCGGGAGCTGATCCGCAGAATGGGCGGATCGGAGAAAGCGCAGCAGGATATCTATTACATAGGGCTTCTCCATGATGTGGGCAAGATCGGAGTGCCGGACGCCATTATCAACAAGGCCGGCCGGCTGACGGAGGAGGAATACGAGGTGATCAAGATGCACCCGGTCATCGGGGCTAAGATCTTGAAGAATATATCGGAGGAGATTCCCGGCATTGAGGTGGGGGCCAGGTGGC
>CANRMK010000136.1 GCA_947631715.1 uncultured Acetatifactor sp. | reverse complement strand
GTATCCATTACCAGATATGTGACGATACTTCTGGCGCTGATCCAGTCTACCGCCATGGCGATCGGATTCGGACGCCAAGGATATCTCACGGATTATGCTTCCATGGGAACCGGGATGCGGATCTTAAGCATCATAACGGCTGTCGCGTGTCTGACTGCGGGAAGTGCATTCCTGATGTGGGTAGGCGAGAGGATCACTGAGAACGGGATCGGAAACGGTATATCCATTGTCCTGGTGATCAATATTATCTCACGGCTTCCGGAAGATCTGGGCAATCTGTTCGAGCAGTTCGTGTTCGGCAAGCCTCCTGCAACGGCGGTCCTTGCAGCGGTGATCATTTTTGCCGTGATCGTTGCGATGGTAGTGCTCGTCATTATCTTGAACGATGGTGTGCGCAAGATCCCGGTGCAGTATGCCAACAAGGTACAGGGGCGCAAGATGGTAGGCGGACAGACCTCCAACATTCCCCTGAAAGTGAATACCTCCGGCGTGATTCCGGTGATCTTTGCCCAGTCTCTGCTGCAGCTCCCCATTATGATCTCCACATTTGTGGGATACAAGGGGACAGGTGTCTGGAGCGAGATCCTGAAGTACCTGAATTCCAACTATTGGTGTAATCCCAGCCAGATCAGATATACTGCCGGACTGCTGGTGTATGTGGTGCTGATTATTTTCTTCGCTTATTTTTACACCTCCATCACCTTTAACCCTCTGATGATCGCGGACAATATGAAAAAGCAGGGCGGCTTTATCCCGGGTATCAGGCCCGGCAAGCCCACCAGCGATTATCTGAACAAGGTGCTCAACTATATTGTGTTCATAGGGGCAGTAGGCCTGACTATCATAGCAGTGCTCCCTTATGTTTTCAGCGGTGTGTTCGGCGCAAGAGTGTCGTTCGGCGGCACCAGCCTGATCATTATCGTCAGCGTTGTGCTGGAAACCATGAAGCAGGTCGAGTCCCAGATGCTGGTTCGCAATTATAAGGGATTTTTGGAGAAGTGACGGATATTTACGGGATCGGGCAGGCTTTCCTGCCCGGTCTTTTTGCTGAATCCGGAACAAATGTCTATTGCAAAGTGATTTATAAATAGGTACAATATTAATGTTGGTCCGTAAGATACAGGAGGTTTTATATGAAGATCATTATGTTGGGCGCCCCGGGCGCAGGCAAGGGGACTCAGGCTAAGCTGATCGCGGAAAAGTATCATATTCCCCATGTCTCCACGGGGGATATCTTCCGCGCAAACATCAAGAACGGCACGGAACTTGGCATGGAAGCGAAAAAGTACATGGATCAGGGGCTTTTGGTCCCGGATCAGCTGACAGTGAAGATCCTTTTGGACAGAGTGGCTCAGGAGGACTGCAGGAACGGCTATGTGCTGGACGGCTTCCCCAGGACGATCCCTCAGGCGGAGGTGCTGGATGAGGCGCTGAACAAGCTGGGAGAGAGCATTGACTATGCCATCAATGTGGATGTGCCGGATGAAAATATCGTGCGCAGGATGTCCGGCAGACGGGCCTGCTTAAAATGCGGCGCCACTTATCATATTGAGCATGTGCCGCCGAAGAAAGAGGGCATCTGTGATGTCTGTGGCAGCGGACTGGTCTTGAGAGATGACGACAAGCCGGAAACGGTGCAGAACCGTCTGAAAGTATATCATGAGCAGACCCAGCCTCTTATTGACTTTTACACTGCAAAAGGCGTTCTGAGAACTGTGGACGGCACACAGGATATGCAGGATGTATTCCGCGCCATTATGGAAATCCTGTGAGAAATACAGCGATCTTTTGCGCAGATGACTGTGCCACAAAAAAGCGGCATGGCTGGAAGACTGAAAGGAAGTAAGGGCAGGCATGGCTATTAAGATTAAGACAGAAGAGGAGATTCGGCTGATGCGTGAATCCTGCAGGCGGCTGGCGGACGTGTTTCAGAATCTGGAGCAGTCGGTACACCCCGGCATGTCCACCAAGGAAATCGATATCCTGGGGGATCAGATGATCCGCAGACACGAATGTATTCCGAACTTTCTCCACTATAACGGATATCCGGCATCTATCTGTGTGTCGGTGAACGATGAGGTGGTACACGGTATTCCGCGAAAGAACCGTATTCTGCAGGAGGGGGATATTGTAAGCCTGGATGCCGGCCTGATCTATAAGGGATACCATTCCGATATGGCCAGAACATTTGGCGTGGGGGCCATCAGCCCGGAGGCGCAGCGCCTGATCGACGCCACCCGGCAAAGCTTTTTTGAGGGGGTCAAGATGGCGAAAGCAGGGAATCATCTTCATGACATCTCCAATGCCATTGATGCATACATTAAGCCTTTCGGCTATGGAATCGTCAGGGACCTGGTAGGGCACGGTATCGGAACGAGTCTTCACGAGGAACCCCAGATCCCTAACTTTGCCCAGTTCAAACGCGGCCCCAGGCTCCGCGCCGGCATGACCCTGGCGGTGGAACCCATGATCAATATGGGGAGAGCCGATGTGGAATGGCTGGACGACGACTGGACGGTGGTGACGGAGGACGGCTCCTGGTCGGCTCACTATGAGAACACGATCCTGATCACGGAGGGCGAGCCGGAAATCCTGACTCTCTACTAAATGGCAGGAATGCTGCAGAAAGCAGAGGATATAATGAAAGAATGGTAGGACAGTTCGTATTCTCAAAGGCCGGGCATGACAAGGGAACGCTCTATGTGGTGACCGGGCTGGAGGGAGATTTTGCATATCTGTGCGACGGCCGGCTGAAGACGGTGGAGTCACCCAAGAAAAAGCGGCTCAAGCATCTTCAGCCTGTGAACAGGACCGTGGGAGAGGAGCTCCTGAAGCGGCTTCGCGAAAAGAGCCGGGTGTACGATGAAGAGATCAAATATGCAATAAAATGTTTCCGGATACAAAGCACAAATATGGATCAATAGAACGGAGGAATGAAATGTCAAAGAGCGATGTGATCGAAATCGAGGGAACGGTGGTCGAGAAACTGCCTAACACCATGTTTCAGGTAGAATTGGAGAACGGGCACAGAGTGCTGGCGCATATCAGCGGAAAGCTGCGCCAGAACTTTATCAGAATCCTGCCCGGAGACCGCGTAACGCTGGAGCTTTCACCCTATGATCTGACCAAGGGCAGGATCATCTGGAGAGACAAGTAGGACGGAATCATGCAGAGAGAAAAAAAAGTATGGCTCGGCCATCTCCGACAGATGCTCTGTCTCGGAATTATCAGTGTTGTGCTGGGAGTCCTGCTCCTGACAGCGGTATTCTGTCTGCCGGTGGCTTCCGCAAGGCGGCATGTGAGCACGTCTGTGGAAAAGCTGGTGATCCTGCCCAAACAGGATACCAGAGAGGGACTGCAGGGCTATATTTCCAGACACCGTGAAACTTATACGGACGCTATTATGGTCCAGAATGCCTGCGAGAAGATCCCCGGGAAAAATCCTTATGAACATGCCATGTGGGCCTATCATCTGGATCTGGATGAAAACGTGTGGACCCCGGAGGCCACGCTGGAATATCTCAGCCGGGAATGGAATGACTCCGGCATGTTCCTGCATCAGTATTCCAGGTACTGGCACGGGTATCTGGTGTATTTAAAGCCGCTGCTTCTGCTCTTTAACTGGGAACAGATCCTATGGCTGGGCGCCGCGCTCCAGATCTTTCTGACGGCGGCGGCGCTTGTGATGTCTGTCAAAAGGAAACGCCCGGAGATCGGGCTTGGGATGGTAATCGGTCTGCTGTTCATGAAGCCGGTCCTGATGCTGTCCTCCCTTGCGATGACAGTGTGCTGGCTGATCACGGCGGCGGCGCTTTTGGCGATCCTGTGGCGGCATGAATGGCTGGAACAGAAAGATCGCTATCCCGAACTGTTCCTGATGATAGGGATCCTGACAGCATATTTTGACTTTCTCTCATATCCGGTAGTCACGCTTGGAATTCCGCTCTGCGCCTGCCTTTTCATGAAAAGACAGGAAAAGATCGCGGAGGGAGCTGGGACAGTGGCTGTCGGCAGCGCGTGCTGGGCGCTTGGATATATAGCAATGTGGGCTTCAAAGTGGGTGCTGGCAGATCTGACGCTCCACACAGGGACGATCAAATCGGCGTTCAGCTCTATCCTCGGATGGACGGAGGCAGTGGGAGGTCGGCCTCGGTTCGCCGGCGGATTCTATGTGATCGGATTGAATCTGCAGGAGTATGATTCCCTGTTCTATTCTGTGCTGTTTGGCTGTGTGATCGCAATCGATATTGTGGCATTTGTGACAGCCAGCCGCAGATGGTCCCTGCGAAAAGCCGCAGCCTGCGCGGCGCCGTATCTGCTGATCGCCTGCATTCCCTTTGCGTGGTTCATCGTGGTACAGCACCACTCGGGAATGCATGTGATATTTACGTTCAGGATCATGGGGGTGACGGCTATGGCCCTGGGGATGGCCGGACTGGATCTGTTCCGGCGCGCAGGGACCGGGAGACGGCGGGAAACGGCAGAAGCGGAGGGGACAGTCTGAAGATACGGGAGATATCTTATGAAAGATGCGGTTCTGAGGCTGTGGAGAAATAGGTATATCCGGGCGGCAGCATGGATCGCCGGCACGGCGCTGCTCGTACTGTATCCTCTCCGGCATGTAAATGTGGGCGTGGATCTCTGGGACGGCGGCTATAATTGTGCGAATTTCCGCTACAGCGGGCTTGATTATATGGATCCCATGTGGTATTTCGCCACATGGCTGGCAAATGGGACAGGTTCTTTGCTCATGAAGCTTCCCTATGGAACCACCCTGCTGGGAATAAATGTGTACACGGGACTGATAGTGAGCATCACCGCTGCAGTCTCTTGTTTTTTCTGCGTGGGAAAGCTGCGGATGCCGGCACCGATCGCCCTTGTGGGGAATCTGGCTGCGGCCGCCCTCTGCTGGCTGCCTGCGTCGGTCCTGTACTGCTATCTGACTTACCTGCTTCTGCTGGCAGGAATCTGTCTGCTATACCAGGGCCTGGTATCCGGGAAAAAAGTTTGGCTTGTGGCGGCCGGCGCTCTATTGGGGTGGAATGTGGGGGTCCGCTTTTCCAATCTGGTACAGACCGGTCTGATATTGGCCGTGTGGGCCTATGGGATCTTTGCACACAAAAAGCTCCGGAGCATTGCCGCGGATACCGGCTTCTGTATCCTGGGATATGCGGCAGCTTTGGGAAGCCTGTTGTTCTTTCTTTCCCTCCGATACGGATTGGGGGAGTATGCGGCGGGCATTGCCAGGTTGTTCCAGATGACGGAGGATGCTGTAGATTATAAGCCCGCAGGCATGATTTCGGAAATGTTCAGGGCATACGCAGAGAACAGCTACTGGACAAAGCGGTTTCTGCTGATGTTGGGAAGCGGCCTGCTGGTGTGCCTGATCCTGCCCGGAAAGCTGGAAAAGGGAAAGAAGTGCATCTGTGTGCTGATCGCTGCAGCCGTATCGCTCTGGCTGATCAGGGCGGGGTTTAATTATCGCGATTATGCGGCCTATGATGCCATCTTCGGTCCCTGTATCATCGTTTTTGAAGTCATGGCCTGCCTGGCCGCAGCGCAGGTCTTTTCCAGGGGAGAGACAAAAGAAAACAGGCTTTTTTCTGTGCTTTTGCTCCTTGTGCTTTTTATCACTCCTCTGGGGGGGAACAATGCGGCCTATGCCAGCATCAACAATATGTTCCTGACGATGCCGGGATTTTTGTGGCTGGGGTATCGGTTCTGCAGGGAAAGGAAAGAGATTCTGGCATTTCCGGTGAAGTGCGTGATCGTTGTGGCGGCAGTGTTTGCATTGACGCAATGCGCGGGCTTCGGGGAGCACTTTGTGTACGAGGGCGCAGCTGGTGGCAGGGGGCTGACGGAAGAAGTCCAGGGCGTTCCGGTTTTAAAGGGGATGCGGACAGAAAAGCAGAAAGCGGAAAGTCTGGAGGGGCTGTATCAATATCTGCAAGAGAATGCCCTTGGCGGGAGAGAGTGTATCCTTTACGGGTATATTCCCGGAATTGCTTTTTTCATGGAGATGGAACCGGCGATGAATACCTGGGGAGATCTGAGATCTTACGGCACAGAATATTTTCAGGCGTCGCTGGATAAGATCGGTGAGGAAATCGCCAGCGGGACGCTTTCCCCTGCAGTGATCCTGGAGAGGCGCCATGGGGAGTACCTGCTGACCGGGGAAGCGGATGGGCTGTTCTATGACAGGCAGGCGGAGGAAAAACTGCAGATGCTGGGCCGGTTTATGAAAGAGTACGGATATGAGGCGGCATATCATAATGAAAGATTTACGGTGTACCTTGCGCCGTGAGCTCCTGCAGAGAATAAAGACTGAAAATATGTGGTAAATATGTGGTAAAAACCCCTTGCAAATTGGAAATGCCTATGTTACAATGTAAAACGGTCTTTTTTGAAAGGAGGGTTTAACGTGAAGGTTAGATCATCAGTAAAACCGATCTGC
>CANRMK010000135.1 GCA_947631715.1 uncultured Acetatifactor sp. | reverse complement strand
GAAAGGCTGGTGGAAGCAGTGGAGACGGCAAAGAAAAATCCAAGGTTGAGGGTGGAATATATGTCCTATTATGCGGAGCAGGCGGACCGCCGCGCCGAGAGGGAGGAGAGCCGTGCGGAGGGTCATGCCGCCGGGGTGAAAGAAGGCCGTACCGTCGGGATTGCAGAAGGCATAATCTGTGGCATAAAAGCGCTCAATGGAACAAAGGGGCAGGCGGCAGAGCAGCTGATGATCCAGTGCGGCATGAGGGGAGACGAAGCAGCTGCCGCCGTCGAAAAATACTGGTAAATTAAGAATAAAACAATTCTTTCCGGGCACTTTAAAAAGAAAAGACGGACCCGGCAAAAGGGTACAGGCGGATGAGCCGTGTCTGCGGAAAGGATTTCATATATTATGAGCGTGGAAGAAATGGACCGACAGGAAAAGCAGAAACAGAAAGAGTACGGGCAGTATGTGAAAGGCGTGACGCCCACCCACAGCCTCTGGCTTCAGATGCTTAAGGCTTTCATCACGGGAGGGATCATATGCTGTATCGGCCAGCTGATCATGAACCTGGCAAAGGGCATGGGACTGGATCAGCAGGCGGCGGGAAGCTGGTGCGCGCTGCTTCTGGTGCTGCTCTCTGTGATCCTCACAGGCTTTAATCTTTTTCAGAAGATCGCAAAATGGGGCGGCGCGGGGGCCCTGGTGCCCATCACGGGATTTGCCAATTCCGTTGCAGCCCCCGCCATCGAATTCCGCACGGAGGGGCAGGTCTTCGGCATCGGCTGTAAGATCTTTACCATCGCCGGCCCGGTGATCCTCTATGGGATCTTTTCCAGCTGGCTTCTGGGCGTGCTCTATTGGATCTCAAAATTGCTCTGACAGGCTGCCGGACTGGTGAATTTTTTTCAAAAGCTTTCAGAAAAGCATCATTTTTGTGGAAAGATTGAGAAAAGTGTGATATACTGTGCTAAATAGGCGGCAGCGGGGAACTTCTGCCAAAGGAGTGAAATACTTTGATCGACATATACAGCACAGTGCTTTTGATCCTTTTGATCCCGGTGGCTTTCTGTTATGTTCTGGTGAGAAGAAAAAAGAGCGAATATACTATGCCTCTCCTTCAGGTATACTGGGCGGGCATAGGATCGGTATTGTTTTACGTTCTGTTCATCAATGCTTCCAGTGCGGCGGCGGCCCGCTTTTTTGACGGGCTGTACTATATCTGTGTGGACTGGATCTTGCTGTCCATGATGTCCTTTATTCTTCTTTATACCAATACCAGACTGCACACAAAGATTTTCCGGTATCTGTTCCGGATCGTGGCGGCAGTGGATATCCTGTCTCTGCTGGTCAATAATTTTACGGGCCATATGTTCGGGATCGAGACCGCACAGTACGGGGGCGTGGACTACTGGCGGGCAGTGCATCACGGTTCCTTTTATCTGCATCTCGGGGGCTGCTACGGCATGTCCCTCTTTGTAGTGATCCTGCTGATCAACAGGGCCATACGGGCTCCCAAGCCTTACAAGAAAATGCATGTTTCCATTCTCGGGGTATTTGCGGCAGTGCTGGTGGTGAATGCGCTCTGCTATTATATGCGGCTTCCCATCGATGGCTCCCTGGTCTGCTATGTGCTGTTAGGGCTTTCCATCTGTTATTTCCTGACCTATGCGTCCCCCAAGGGGGTAGTGGAGAGTATCCTGATCAATGTGGTGGAGGATATCGACAACGGGATCGTCTGCTTTGACCTTACGGGTCAGTGTATCTATGTGAACAAGAAAGCCCGGGAGCTGCTCCAGCTTAAGGGCGGTGACTTAAGCTCTGTAAAGGATACCTTTTATTCGGAATGGGTGCGGAGCCATGCGCCGAACGCCGTGGATTATGAGCACTGGGACATAGAATACCCGGTGGACGGCGAGGACCATCAGTTCTATATCGAATTCCAGCGCCTGAAAGATCAGAATCGCTCTACCGTGGGCTATTTCTATAAACTTACCGACAAGACGGAGGAGATGAAAGTTTTCCAGGAGGGGCAGTATCTGGCCACCCATGACAGGCTGACGGGCCTGTACACGAAAGATTACTTTTTCCAGAAAGCGGAAGAGATCATTCAGAGAAATCCCGAAAAGGAACGGTATATGGTCTGCGCCGACATCAAGAACTTTAAGCTGTTGAACGACCTGTTCGGCGAGGAGATGGGCGACAAGATCCTGGTGGCCCAGGCGGCGCTGTTAAAATATACCAATTACGAGGACTGCATTCAGGGCAGGATCTCCGGTGAAAAGTTCGCCATGCTGATTTCCAAGGAAAACTTTAACTCGGAAATGCTGGTAAAAAATACCGGGCGTCTGCAGTACATGATCGACGGAAAGAACTATAAGCTGAATATCGCCATGGGCGTGTACAATATCTCGGATCCCAGTGAGAGCCCCCGGGATATGTATGAGAAAGCCAGCATGGCGGCGGAGTCCCAGCAGAACGATTACCAGAAGACAGTAGTCTACTATGACACAAAGATGCTTCAGCAGCTGCTTCAGGAAAAGAGCATGACCGATGAATTTGAGAACGCTCTGAAAATGAGGCAGTTCCGCATGTTCCTGCAGCCTCAGATGGATTCGAATGGGAAGCTGGTGGGAGCCGAGACTCTCGCCAGATGGCAGCACCCACAGCGGGGCCTTGTATTCCCGGTGGATTTCCTCTCGGTGGTGGAGAAGACCGCGCTGATCAGCCACCTGGACGAGTATATGTGGGAGCTGGCTGCGGAGAGACTGAAAAAATGGAAGGACAGAGGGATCGAAGACGTCAGTATCTCCGTGAACATATCGGCAAAGGACTTTTATTATATCAATATCTGTGATGTCTTTGTGGGCCTGATCAACAAGTATGGGATCTCGCCGGAACGCCTGAATCTGGAGATTTCGGAGTTGGAGCTCCTCTCTGATGACGGTCCTCAGATACAGGATCTGAAGCAGCTGCAGGAGTATGGTTTCCGCCTGCAGATAGACGATTTCGGAAAGGGCTACTCGTCCTTGAATGCTCTTCAGGCTCTGCGGGCCAATTCCCTGAAAGTGGATATGCGGCTGATGGGCGAGGCGGAGGATCCGGACAGGAGCCGCCGCATTCTGAATGCGATTATCACTATGGGAAATGCTCTGGACATGGAAGTGGTGGCGGAGCGCGTGGAGACGGCGGAGCAGGTGGATATGCTGAAAAAGCTCGGCTGCAATGTCTTCCAGGGGTATTATTTCTCAAGGCCCATTCCTGTGGAAGAGTTTGAGGAAAAGTATCTGCCGGAATAATATGCAAAGTGCAGGAAGAGGGGCATGGCTGTTCGGGCCATGCCCTTATGTATGGTGAGGGCAAAAGTTTGAAAGTAAACTTTCAAACTTTTGATTGGTATGCGTGTTGAAGCACGCTAGGGGTATAAGTTTGAAAATAAATTTTCAAACTATTGATTGGTATGTGCGCTGAAGCGCACAAGGGGTATAAAAATGGCATTATCTCATTTTAGGAAGACTGGGAAGAAAAGGACAGCATTGCTGCTTGGCGTTCTGCTGGCGGCCTGGCAGCTTGCGGGCTGCGCCGGAGAAAGGGAAGAGGCGCCTGTCCCGAGTGCGGCCTCAGTTGAGATTACAGATCAGGGAGATTTGGAGAATAGCGCCCCGCCCAGCCCCTCAGGCTCTTTGGAGGGAAATGCCCTCTCCGGCATCCCGGAAACCCCGTCTCCCGTCCTGGAAACTCCGTCTCCTGCTCCGGAGATCACCCTGGTGATGGTAGGGGACATACTGCTGCACACCCCTGTGGCCGAAAGCGGAGAGAAAGCGGAGGGCGGATACGATTTTTCAGCGATCTTTGCCAATCTGAAAGACGAGATATCTCAGGCGGATCTGGCGCTGGTGAACCAGGAGGTGATCCTGGGCGGGGAAGAGCTGGGGATCAGCGGCTATCCAAGCTTCAACGCCCCCTATGAACTGGGAGACGCCCTGGCGGAAGCCGGGTTCGACGTGATCCTGCATGCCACCAACCACGCTCTGGACAAGGGGAAAAAGGGAATTTTGAACTGTTTGGATTTCTGGGAGGAGAAGCACCCGGAGGAGGCGGTGCTGGGGATCCATGACAGTGAGGAGGACCGGCAGGAAATCTATATCCGGGAACAGAACGGGATACGGATCGCTATCCTGAATTATACATACGGTACCAACGGGATCCCGCTGCCGGAGGATATGCCGTACTGCGTAGATCTGCTGGAGGAAGAGCGGGTCAGGGAGGATTTGCAGAAAGCCCAGGAGGCGGCGGATTTTGTGATCGTCTGTCCCCACTGGGGAACGGAGTATGTGCTGAAAGAAACCTCCGCTCAGCGGAAATGGGCTCAGCTGTTTGCGGACAACGGCGCCGACCTAGTGCTGGGGACCCACCCTCACGTGATCGAACCTGTGGAGTGGGTGGACGGGACACTGGTCTATTATTCCCTGGGGAACTTTGTGAACTGGACCTCGGGGACCGGGCCGGGGACATCAGACCGAATGGTCGGCGGCATGGCCTGTGTGACCATCGGGCCGGACGAGAGCGGGCAGGCCGCAATCAGAGACTACAGTGTGATTCCCCTTGTGTGCCATCTGGAGAAAGGCTTTGGCGGCGTTACCGTGTATCCGCTGGAGGAATACACCGAGGAACTGGCCGGCAAGAATGAGATCGTAAAGCAGGACAGCGCCTTTTCTCTGGAATACTGCCGGGAGTTGAGCGGGGAAGTGTTCGGCGCAGCTGGGGACGGAGAATGAGCTGCCTGCGGCAGGGTTTTTTGAGGAATTTGTGGGGGAATTTGGAAGCGCCCTGCGCGTTGACAGCGGCCGGTGCGGGTGGTAGACTTTTTTCAGATGCAAAATGCGGCAGGATGGGGAAATGATGGAAGAGAGGGACGAATTCCGCGGATCAAGACAGCGTTTATACAGCAGGGCAAAGAGAAGACGCGGCCTGCTTTTGGCAGCGGCGGCCCTGACCGCCCTGGGAGCGGGGGCTTTCTTTTTTTACCGGCTGGTCTACCGGGTAGAGCCCGCATTCAGCACTGTTGTCTATGAGCTGGGGCAGGAGGTCAGCAGTGATGTGGGGGATTACCTGACCGGAACGGACTGGTCGGTGGGCACGGCGCAGCTGGATCTTTCTGAGGTGGACGAAAGCCGGGCCGGCTCCTACCAGGCTGTGGTGCACCACGGCAGCAGCGCATTCCAGTATGAGATCGTCATACAGGATACGGTGCCGCCGAAGATCCTGTCTGCGGAGGGACCGGTGTACCTTGCGCTGGGGCGGGAATACGGCACGGATGCGCTGATCGCGGGGGTGGAGGACAGAGACAGCCAGGTGCAGCTGGGCTTTCCGCGTCTGGGCGGCCTGGCGGAGACAGTGCAGTTCGATGAGGAGGGAAGCTATCTCTGCGCGGTGGCCGCGGAGGATTCCTCGGGGAACCGTTCGCTCCTGGAGGTCCCTGTGACCGTGGACAGAGCTCCTGAGATCACTGGCGCGCAGGACTTCTATGTGGCGCTTGGCAGCAGGGTGGACTTCCTTGAACAGGTGGAGGCCTTTGATGAGAGGGATGGAGACCTGACCGGGCGGCTTGCGGCAGATGACGGCGGGGTGGAGCTGGACCGGCCCGGGGTCTACAGCCTGATTTATCGTGTACAGGACGATCTGGGAATAGAGACCGAGGAGCAGGTACAGGTGACTGTGGCCTCCCGGGAGGAGCTTCAGGAGATGATCGGAAGCCGCAGGGTGGACCGGCACCGGGCAAGAGTGATCGGGGCCATCAATCCCTATGACTCGGGCGCTTCCGACAGGGAGGACCTGAATGAGGCTCTGGAATATGTCCGGCCCGCGCTGGTCCAGCTTTACTATGACAAGGGAAACGGCGGGTACAGCGCCGGTTCCGGTTATATTATGGAAATCACCGATGATACGATCTACATATGCAGCAACCGGCATGTGGTGGAGATCCATGATGTGTGGGAGGTCTATTTCTGCGACGGGACCCGGGCCAAAGGCGTGCCGGTGGGTGTCAGCGATGAGTTCGATGTGGGCGTGGTGGCCGTGGACAGGGACAATGTGCCAAAAGAGCTGACGGAGAAGCTGATGACCGTGCATATCGATCAAGAATACTGGAGCGGCCTGGACGATCAGAGGATCGATGTGGGCCTGGAGAGAGTGGACAGAGAGGGCGGTATCCTGCGGATATCCACAGGAACTCTGGTGAAAGTGAAGCAGCATTTTACCTGGTATGACCAGAAGGACCACACGGAGGTGACGCTGAAGCTGGATCACGGGGATTCCGGCTCCGCGGTGCTGGATGGCCGCGGAAATATGATCGGCATGGCATTTGCCTATTCCGAGTCGCCCCGGAGATACTGGTGCATTCCCCTGGACGGGGTGGTGGAATGCTATGAGGAGATCACGGGGCGGGAGCTGTTCGTATACTGATCTAATTCGGAAAA
>CANRMK010000134.1 GCA_947631715.1 uncultured Acetatifactor sp. | reverse complement strand
ACAAAAGACGGCCCGGACCACGGAATAGGGCTGCGCACGGTACAGGAATATGCACGGCAGATGGGTGGAGAAATGGTCTGTTATACGGAGGACGGCTTCTTTTTGATGGACGTGATGATCAAAAAGAACGGCGGGCCGGCTTCCGGGGGGGCACGGAAGAAAGGGAGGAATGACGGATGACAAAGAAGCAGAGGGCGTCTGCGATCATTGAAAGGCTGAAGCAGGAATATCCACAGACCTGCTGCACTCTGGATTACGACCAAGCCTGGAAGCTTTTGGTGAGCGTGCGGCTGGCCGCCCAGTGCACCGATGCCAGGGTGAACGTGGTGGTGGAAAAGCTGTATGAAAAATACCCGGATGTGGATGCGCTGGCGGAAGCGCCTGTGGAGGAAATCGAAAGGATCGTGCACCCCTGCGGCCTGGGAAACAGTAAGGCCAGGGATATCAGCGCCTGTATGAAAATGCTCAGGGATCGGTTCGGGGGAAAGGTGCCCGATGATTTTGACGAGCTTTTGTCCCTGCCGGGGGTGGGGAGAAAGAGCGCCAACTTGATCATGGGGGACGTGTTCGGAAAGCCGGCCATTGTCACCGATACCCACTGTATCCGGCTGGTGAACCGGATGGGTCTGGTGGACGGCGTCAAGGAGCCCGGAAAGGTGGAGCAGGAGCTTAGGAAGCTGATCCCGCCCGCAGAGGGAAATGATTTCTGCCATAGGCTCGTGGACCACGGGCGCACAGTGTGTACCGCCAGGACAAAGCCTTTCTGCGACAGGTGCTGTGTGGCGGATCTGTGCAGACGGGTGGGAGTAGACTGAGGCCAGACGGTTCGCGTGGGATGCGGGCGCGTGGGCAGAGCGCAGGAGAATCGGGAGGACAGAGACTGTGAGAATGTATGATATTATTATGAAGAAGCGGGGCGGAGGCAGGCTGTCCAGGGAGGAGATACGGTTCTTTGTGGAGGGATACACAAAGGGCGAGATCCCGGACTACCAGGCTTCGGCGCTGATGATGGCCATCTACTTCCAAAAAATGACGGAGGAGGAGACCGCCGAGCTTACCATGGCCATGGCGGAGAGCGGTGATATGCTGGATCTGTCAGGGATCCATGGGATCAAGGTGGATAAGCACAGCACGGGGGGAGTGGGAGACAAGACCTCGCTGGCGCTGGGCCCCATGGCGGCTGCCTGCGGTATCCCTGTGGCCAAGATGAGCGGCAGGGGGCTGGGGCACACAGGAGGCACCATTGACAAGCTGGAAAGCTTCCCGGGATTTACCACGGCCCTGACAAAGGAACAGTTCATAGACAACGTAAACCGGGTGGGTATCGCCATTATGGGACAGACGGCGGATCTGGCCCCGGCGGATAAAAAGCTGTATGCGCTCAGGGACGTGACGGCCACCGTTGACAATATGTCCCTGATCGCCAGCTCCATTATGAGCAAGAAGCTGGCGGCGGGGGCTGACGCCATCGTGCTTGACGTGAAGACGGGCAGCGGCGCATTTATGAAAGAGGAGCAGGACGCCTGGGCTCTGGCGGAGGAGATGGTGAAGATCGGGAAGAACGCGGGCCGCAGGACGGCTGCCGTGATCTCTGATATGGATCAGCCGCTTGGCTGTGCGGTGGGGAATGCTCTGGAGGTCAGGGAGGCCATAGAGACTTTAAAGGGGAACGGGCCGGAGGATTTCCTGGAGCTGTGCCTGACCCTGGGAAGCAGGATGCTGGTGGCCGGTGAGGCGGCGGAGACTTTGGGACAGGCGGAGGAAATGCTCAGAACAGTGATAAGGGACGGCAGTGCGCTGAGAAAGCTGGCGGAATTTGTGGAGGCCCAGGGCGGCGACGGCGATGTCGTATACAATCCGGAGCGCCTGCAGACAGCCTCCATCGTCCGGCCCATTCTGGCACCGGCCAGCGGGTACGTGGATCATATCCTGTGCGATGAGATCGGGATGTGCTCTCTGATCCTGGGCGGGGGAAGAGAGACAAAGGACAGCGCCATAGATCTGTCCGTGGGCCTTGTGCTGTGCAAAAAGACAGGGGATCCTGTCCGGGCGGGAGAGCCTCTGGCCTATCTGCACGCCAATGACGAAAAGAAAGCCCAAATGGCGGAACAGCGTTTCCTGAACGCTTACAGCATAAAAGAAGCGCCGCCGGAGAAGAAAAAATTTATCCGGGGGATCATCGATCAGAGCTTTGAGCATATACATAGAGCATGAGGAAGAACAGAGACAACAGTCAGAGAAAAGAAGCGCTTGCGGACACACTGAAGCTTCCAAAGGATATCTGCCTGGGAGCGATCAAGGTAGAGCTGACAGGGAACAGGGAGGCATGGATCGAAAATTATCGGGGAATCCTGGAATATACGGACAGCCAGATCCTGCTCCAGGGAAAGAGCTGCCAGGTAAGCTTTGAGGGTACGGGACTTTCCATCGACTACTATACCAATGAAGATATGAAAGTCAGCGGCTGCATTGCCTGTGTCAGGTATCTGTGAGGGGCACGGGCGCTGCGCCGCCGGAAGCAGTAAAAAAGAGGTGTGCAATGATCGGACTGCTGAAGTATCTGAAAGGGTATCTGCGCATTAAGGTTTGGGGCCTCTCGCCGGAGCGCTTTATGAATCTGTGCAGCAACAAGGGAATCCTGCTCTGGGATATCGTAAAGGATGGGGACGTGTACTATATGTGCATTCACCTGAAAGGCTTTCGGGCTCTGCGCCCTATCGTGCGGAAAACGGGAACAAGGGCAGCCATATTGGAGCGATATGGGCTGCCTTTTTTTGTGCCGGAGCTTTTGAAGCGGAAAGTGTTTCTGGCGGGGCTCGTGCTGGCTGTGGGATTCTGGATCTGGTCGTCTTTGCACGTGTGGGGCATTGACCTTACAGGAAACTATCAGATTACGCGGGATATGTTCGACAGCTTTTTAAAGGACAGACAGATCACTGTGGGCATGCGCAAGAGCGAGCTGGATATCCAGGAGCTGGAGAAAGACATACGGAGACAGTTCCGCCAGGTGACCTGGGCATCGGCAAAGTTGTCCGGGACCAGGCTCCAGATCGATATCAGGGAGGATGACACCACTGCAGGCAGGGAGGAAACTTTGGAAAACGGCGCTCCGGAAGGGGAGGGACAGGATGTCCTGGGGACGGACCTGGTATCCCAGAACAGCGGTACGATCGTGTCCATGATCGTGAGAAGCGGCGTGCCTGTGGTGTCCATCGGGGACACGGTGGAGGCGGGGACGGTGCTGGTAGAGGGAAAAGTGCCCATTTACAATGACGATGCCACGCTGAGGGAATACCGGTTCGTGAATGCGGATGCGGATATCCTGCTGGAGCATGCGGTGACCTTTTCTGACAGGCTGCCCGGCGATTATGTGAAGAAAGAGTATACGGGCAGGGAGAAAGGGAGCCATTATCTGCGGATAGGGGATAGAGAGTGGAGCCTGCCTGTGAACCGGCCTTTTCTGGTGTATGACAGCCTTATAAGGGAGAGCAGGCCGTCCCTGTTCGAAAAGCTGTCGATCCCTGTTTTCTGGGGGACCGCCACCTATCGGGAATACCGGAATGTGGAATATGAGTACTCCCCGGAGGAGGCGGAAAGCGGACTGAACGAAAAATTAACTGCATTTCTTACAACTTTAGAGGAAAAAGGGGTACAAATTATTGAAAAAAATGTTAAAATAGAAAAAGACGGCGGCGGATGGGTCCTGCAGGGAGATTTCCTGGTACGGGAACCGGAGGGGATCGGGGCCGCCACCACCATACCTGAGAGCGGAGATTTGGAGACGGATGAGCAGTGAGAAGGAGTTTTCGCTGAAGATCGATATGCCGGCGGAGCACATGCGGAAGATATTCGGCATGCAGGACGCCTATGTGAAGAAGCTGGAACGTGATTTTCATGTGAGCATTGTGGATCGGAACGGCCAGGTCATCGTGGCCGGCAGGGAAGAGATGGCGAGAAGGGCCGCGGGGGTGCTGAAGCAGCTTACCGTCCTCTCGGAGAGAGGGAATGAGATAGAGGAGCAGAACGTGGATTATGCCATTGCCATGGGAATGGAAGAGCAGGAAAACGTGATCTCCAGGATCGATGAGGACTGTATCTGCCACACGGTAAACGGGAAGCCCATCAAGCCGAAGACGCTGGGCCAGAAGAACTATGTGGATGCCATACGGGAAAACATGATCGTGTTCGGATCGGGGCCGGCGGGGACCGGAAAGACATATCTTGCCATGGCTATGGCGATCAGTGCCTTTAAGAACGAAGAGGTGGGCAGGATCATACTGACGCGGCCGGCCATTGAGGCGGGAGAGAAGCTGGGCTTTCTGCCGGGAGATCTCCAGAGCAAGGTGGATCCCTATCTGCGCCCGCTGTATGACGCCCTGTATCAGATCATGGGGGCGGAGAGCTTTACAAAGAATATGGAAAAGGGACTGATCGAGGTGGCGCCCTTAGCCTATATGCGGGGCCGCACTCTGGACAATGCCTATATTATACTGGACGAGGCCCAGAATACTACGCCGGCCCAGATGAAAATGTTCCTGACCAGGATCGGCTTCGGCTCAAAGGTGGTAGTCACCGGGGACGCTTCCCAGAAGGACCTGCCGGCGGGGGCAAAGTCGGGGCTGGACGTGGCGGCAAAGGTACTGGGGAGGATCGAGGGGATCGCTTTCTGTAATCTGACCAGCCGGGATGTGGTGCGCCACCCGCTGGTACAGAGGATCGTAAAGGCTTACGAGGATTACGAGGCGAAAGAAAAGGGAAGAAACAGGGAAAAATATGGAAGAAAAAAGACCTAAGCTCACCTGGAAGCTTTTTCCGGTGGAGATACTGATCATTCTGATAGGCGGAGCCGGGACCTGGCTCGTCGGCAGCATACGGCAGATGCCGCAGGACAGGCTTTTGAGCGCTTGTGTCACAACGGTCCTCGGTCTGGCGGTCACGGGATTTCATTTCCGCAGGGAATATTTAAGGGAAAGGCTCGATTATGACAACGGAAGCCATGTGTTCCGGTTCTGGATCTGTATGGGGGCGGGGCTTGCAGTGGCTTTTGCCTGCAGCTTTCTGCCTGCTGCCGGCTGGCCCTTTCTGGTGGTGTATGTGCTGTTAGCGCTGTTCGGGAATCTGAGCACCGGGATCCTGGGCGCTTCCATGCTTCTGGCGGCGGCGGTATCCTTAAGCGGGGGAAGCGAGGGGCATTTTGTGATGTACCTGATCAGCGGGACCTTTGCGGTGACTCTGTTCCAGCATTTGGAGAAAGATTTCCGGTTCGGGATTCCTCTTTTTCTGTCCATACTCTGTCTGACGGTCTGCGAGACCGCGGGCGTGGTCCTCACGGCAAACGCCAGGCCGAGCCTGGAGCTGTTCGTGATTCCGGCGGTGAACGTGATCTTAAGCAGCATTCTGCTGTTCGGCTGCCTGAAGATCTTTTCCACCGCTGTGCTGTACCAGCACCGTGAAAAATACCTGGATATCAACGATACGGAGGCGCCTGAGCTGGTGGAGCTGAAAGAGCGGGACAGGGAGGCGTATATACTCACGGTCCACACTGCCTATTTCTGCGAGCGGATCGCGGCCCAGCTGGGAATGGACAGGGACGCCTTAAAATGCGCTGCCTATTATCACCGTCTGGGAGAGCGTCTGGAGGAGGTCATGTCGGAGGAGGAGTTCCCTCCTGCGGCCCGTGGGATCCTGCAGGAGTATCAGGCCGGGGGCGCCGGAGTGACCCGGAGGGAAACGGCTGTGCTGATCTGTGCGGACAGGGTGGTATCCACCGTGAGGGAGCTTCTGCAAAAGGAGCCGGACAGGAAAGCGGACTTTGACGGCGTGATTGGAGGACTGTTTGAAGAATTCTGGCAAAAGGGCACGTTCTCTGCCTGCAGCCTGTCGATCGCGGAATTCTGCAGTATGCGCCGGATCTTTATGAGGGAGAAACTTTACTATGATTTTCTGCGTTGAGAACGAGACGGGAGAGGATTTCCCGTTCTCTTTGGAGGATACGGGCAGACAGGTGGCGGAGGCGGTCCTGGAGGCGGAGGACTGCCCCTATGAAGCCGCCGTGAACCTCGTGGTCACGGACAATGCCGGGATCCGGGAGCTGAACAGGCAGTTCCGGGGGATCGACAGGGAGACGGACGTGCTTTCCTTTCCCAATATGGACTTTGCCGCACCGGGGGTATTTGAGATCTGTAAGGGGAGGGAAGCCGATTATTTCGATCCCGAAACGGGCATGCTTCAGCTGGGGGATATTATGATCTCGGCGGAGAAAGCAAGGGAGCAGGCGGAGAGCTATGGGCACAGTCTCCGGCGCGAATTTGCTTTCCTAGTGGCACACAGCATGCTGCATCTGTGCGGCTACGATCATGTGGAGGAAGAGCAGGCGGCCGCAATGGAGAAAAAACAGGAAGACATACTGGAGAAATTGGGTATCACAAGAGATTGACAGAGGGACGGCGGATGAATCAGGTAGAGATAAAAAGAAGACAGGCTCAGGCAATAT
>CANRMK010000133.1 GCA_947631715.1 uncultured Acetatifactor sp. | reverse complement strand
ACCGAGCGGAAGCGCGTCTGACGGGAGAACATCGGCAGTACCGGGCGTGACTCGCAAGGGAAAGGCTGAACTGTTACTTTCTCATTTCTTTGACAAAAGGCCGTATTCCCTGATTTCCCGGCATACCTTTTCAGACAGCGCCAGCACACAGATCAGGTTCGGCACTGCCATCAGGCCATTGCAGACGTCGGAGAAGCCCCACACGGCCTCCAAAGGGAAAATACAGCCGAAAAATGCCGTGAGTCCGTATCCGAACCGGTACCAGATATTGTTCCTGGTGCGTCCTCCCATTAGGAATTCAAAGGCCCGCTCCCCCTGATAGGCCCAGCCTATGATAGTGGCAAAGGCAAAAAGTGTGATGCAGGTGCTGACGAACAGATCCGTACTTTTTCCAAAAGTACTCCGAAACGCCGCCAGGATCAGCCCGGTGCCGCTTATACTGCCGTCCGCTGTGCCGGCAAGGCCGAGAACACCGGAGGAAGCCAGGGAAAGCCCGGTGACAGTGCACATGACCGCCGTGTCTAAAAATACGCCCGTCATGCTGATATATCCCTGCCCCACAGGATCGTCCGTGGCTGCGGCCGCCGCCGTGATCCCGGCAGCCCCAAGGCCCGCCTCATTGGAAAAGATCCCCCGCGCAGCGCCCCACCGCAGGGACTGGAAAGCGTTTACCGTCACCGTGCCGAACAGGCCGCCGCTTACCGCGGAGGGAGAGATCGCAGCCGCTATGATTCCGGCGGCCGCCCCCGGCAGATTCCCTATATGGGTCAGGATCACGCCCAGACTGCCCAACAGGTACAAAAGCCCCATGGCAGGCACCAGAAAGCGCGTGACCCCTGAGATCGTCCTGATCCCTCCCAGCACCACCAAAATGGTCAGGACCGCCACCCAAAGCCCGGTCTTGGCCCGCGGGATCTGAAAGGAATGCCAGAGGGCATCCGCTATGGAGTTGGACTGGGTCATGTTTCCCATTCCGAGAGAGGAAAAGACGGCAAGAAGCGCAAAGGCGCAGCCCAGGAAGCGGCCGGTCTTCCCGCCGAGCGCCCTGACGCAGGTGTACATGGGGCCGCCCGCAGGCTCTCCCCTTTCATTGCAGCTTCTGTATTTTACGGAAAGAGTGCTCTCCGCCAGTTTTGTGGCAAGGCCGATAAAGCTGGTGACGATCATCCAGAACAGAGCGCCCGGGCCCCCCAGGACCATAGCTGTGGCCACCCCGAGAATGTTGCCTGTGCCGATGGTAATGGCGAGCTCTGTCATCAGAGAGGAGAACGAAGAAATGCCCTCTTTCCCTTTGCCCGCTCCGCCTCCCGATACGGCCAGCTTAAGCGCTGCTTTCAGATTTTTCAGGGGAAGAAAACCCATTCGAAGCGTAAGGTAAATCCCTGTCCCAAGGAGCAAAAGCAGCATCCAGGGGCCCCAGACGAGATCGTCAAGATATTTTACGGCCGAAAGCAGGCCGTCAGATATGGTGCAGAGTCCTGATCGGACGCCCGCGGAAGCGGACATGAAAACGTATGTAAATGATCCGGCAAGATACAAGGGGAAACAGCCTCCCTGCCCTTTTCTAAAAATATATCGCAGGGTGGACCCCTTTATGCAGAAAGATCACGGTTCCCGGGAAAATTCCGGAATCAGTTCACAGATCTCGCAGATCTCCAGCCGCATGGGCGGATACCAGCCGCGTGCAAGATTCTGCAGGTCGAACTGCCTGACCTCTCCGTCTTCCCCCACATAGGTATCCGGCACCTCAAGGCGCAGGGTAAGAGGATTCTCCCCGAACAGAACGCTCTTCTGCAGACAGTTCAAGCCCTGCCAGACCGTTTCTTTCCCATAGTCCGACTCCTTTTCCCAGGTCTCCAGATACTCCATGAGTTCGTCCGACTGAATGCTCCTGTAATATGCCGTCAGAATGGTCCACCATTCATACTCGTTGATTCCCAGCATCCGGAAGTGATCCTGGAGAGACCCCTGCCAGGACCAGTCTTCATCGACTATGAAATCTACGGAGCCAAAGTTGTTAAAAAAGTTCCCCTCCTGGGACACCTCGGCCGTCCGATCCAGCTTCACCCCGTACAGGTCGAGCGTCTGTGCATCCATAAGCATTGTCAGTTTATTCCCGCTTTCCGAGGTCAGATCCACAGCCCATATGATAAAGCTCACGCCCTCCGTATAGTCATCGCTGTAGATCACATACTGCCTGATCGTCTCCGGCCAGGCGCCCCCTAAGAGCATACTGCGCGGGAACAGGTTGGACGCAAGGAGAATCGACCAGATGGGGATCTCTGCAGATTGGCCGTCTTCAGAACGAAAGCGTTCCAGGCGCTCTCGGATATCCGGGTTCAGCTCGATCTCCTGGGCGGAAACATAATAATTCCGTTCCTGTGCAAGTCCCGCCGCAAAATTTTCCAGCCTCACAGCCAGGGATTGCTCATAGGTGCTGTCAATCTTTGCAATGTCCGCAGTCTCCCGCTGCTGCAGGGTGATATCCCGCCACAGGTATCGGTCGCTGAGCCCGAAGATGACGCTGGGAAGAAAAAAGGCGCATATCAGGAAAGCCGCAAGGATAAATGCCCCCCCTGCCGCGTAAAACAGCCTTTTCTTCTGCTTCCTTTCCCTTTTTTGCTTTTTGCGCTCCATGGTCTCTCAGCTCTCATCGCTTTCTTCCGGCAGCCTTTCCGAACTCTTCCCGGTCCCTTGGACTTTAGGAAAAAGGATCCGTATCACGGTCCCCTCTCCTAAGTTGCTCTCGATCTGCAGCTGGGCGTCGTGGATCTGTACGATTTTCTGGCACAGCGCCATGCCGATCCCGGCCCCGCCCTCCCGGCGGGAACGGGACTTGTCAACCATGTAAAAGGCCTCCGTGATCCGGCCGATCTCCTCCCGTGGAATCCCTCTGCCGTTGTCCACTACCTTGACCTCATACCCCTCCGCCTGGGAGGCGCCCTTCAGGAGAATAAAGCCCTTTCCCTCTTTGTCCATGGCCTTGACCGCATTGTCCAGCAGATTATAGAACAGGGACAAAAGGAGCTCCTCGTCTCCGTTTATGGATCCCTTTGCCAAGTTCACCTTTCCGCGGATCCCGCGCTGCTTCCAGATGGGCCGCATGGTAGTGCGGATATTTTCTTCCAGAGATTTCGTATTGACCGGCCGCATCGCCGAGGGGGACTTATCCATGCTGACAAGTTCCAAAAGCTTGTGGGACAGGCTCTCTAAGCGTTTTCCCTGGCTGTAGATATAGAAATACGCCTCTCTGCGCTCCTCGTCCCCCAGCTCCACGGAATTGAGCATATCCGCATAGCCTATGATCGACGTGAGCGGCGTTTTCAGCTCATGGGCGAAAGCCGCCGTAAAATCCTCTTTCTGCTTTGCCTCATGGACCTTGGTCTCCATCTGATCCACAAGCTGATCGGCCATACGGTTAAAGTTCCTTGCAAGGACGCCGATCTCGTCCGGGCTCTTATTGTGAGAGCGGATCCCGTAATCGCCGTCCGCGATCCGCCCCGCCAGTTTATCCAGACTGCGGATAGGCCTGGTGATATAGCGGGACAGCACATAAATACCCACGCCTCCGGCAAACAGCAGGCACAGCAGCGCGATCCTGTACTGGTTCAGAAGATTCTGCCTGTCCCGGTAGACCGTGTCCACATCTCTGCAGAAGCCAAGGTATAAGGGCGAGGAGGCAGCCTCCGTGACAGTGGCGGTGAGCATATAATGTCTGTCCCCGATCTGCCTGACACAGTAACCGTAGGTGTTGTTCCCCGTCAGGGAGACCGCAAGGTTTTTCAACTCGTCAGTCAGCTGCTGTCTCTGGGCCAGCTCGCCGCCGTAATAGAAATCCCCGTTTTCCTGCATGACAAAGCAGTGGCTTCCATCCCGCTCCACAGTGTCCGCAATGCTCTCCATGGTCCTTGTGACGGCGTACTCGTCTCCGTATTCCTCCACTGTGCTGAAGCCCATCTCAAAGAGGAAATGGAACATTCTGCTCTCGCTGTTTCCCCGTTCCAGTTCCCTGTTCAGAAGCTGTGAAAAATTGGAATTGAGCATCCAGACACCGAACACGGCAAAGATCACTGTCAGCAGAACTACTGTGGTAAAGAACAGCTTATCCGCAAATTTCATATATGATGAGATCCTTTCTCCCTCAGCCCTCCAGCCGGTATCCCACTTTATATACCGCCGAGATTTCGCTGTCCCAGTTCAATTTCTTTTTCAGGCGCTGGATATGAAGATCCACTGTCCGGCTCTGTCCCATGTATTCGCCGCCCCAGACGCTCTCATAGATAGTTTCCCGGTACAGGGCGATATTCCGGTTCCGCGCCAGCAATAACAGCAAGTCGAATTCTTTCATGGTGAGCGGGATCGGCTCCCCATTCCTCGTCACGGAACGGGACGCGGAATCGATCACCACGTCGAACACCTCCAGGATCGTCTCGCCCTTTTGATACCGGCGCAGCACCGCTTCCACCCTGGCCAGCAGCTCCACGATCTCAAAGGGCTTGGTCAGATAGTCATCCGCTCCCATCTTAAGGCCCTTGACCTTATTCTCCGTTGTCCCCAGCGCAGTCAGGAAAATCACGGGAAGCTCCAGGGCTCTGGCATACTCCATGAGCTCATAGCCGTTGATTCCCGGAAGCATCACGTCCAAAAGGAGCAGATCGAACTTTTCCTTATCCATCAGGTCCGCCGCCTGCTCCCCGTCCGGCGCCCAGGTACAATGATAACCCGCTCTCCGCAGATTCATTCTGATCAGGTTTGCAATAGGCTCTTCGTCTTCTGCGATTAAAATCTTGATCATACTAACCCCCATGCCGCCCCCGCAGCGCAAATCTCAAATGAGAGAAGCGCCCGCCTTTGGGACTGTCTCATAGACAGCAAACGGTCTCACTTTCTATGATAACCCGAGGTTGTATCTTTTTTGTATCTTTTCCGCTCAAAATCCCTAAAAAGTCCTAGTCCCGTTCACAGGGCCGCCCACAAGGCCCTCTGCCCGTGCGGCAAAAGGCTCCCTACATCGGTCCCTTATCCCTCAAAAACGTATGCCACAGCTTCCGCCTGCACTCAAAGGGCGACGCATACCCTTTCGACACCCCGTCGAACTTCCGAAAGCCCCTGTGTTTTTTGGATATCCTTTTCCATTCCGGCAGCCCCTGGCCGTTCGGATCGCCGCTGCGCACGAAATTTGCCGTATAATCCGCCATCATGGCGCTCAGTTCATAGTCCGTCTTCTCAAAGGGCCGCCAGCATTTGTCCATATTGCCGAAGAAATACCAGAGATCCGCCGCATGGTACGCCTTGAATTTATTTCCCGGCAGAGTCCTGTCAAAGAAAAATCCGTACACAGGCTGCCTGCCCTCCCGCACATTCCTCTTTGCCCAGCCGTAAGCCAGTTCAAAGATCAGATAAGGCATGAAATCCTGAGAGGTTACGCCGATCATAAGCGGCACATCCAGATCCTCCCCCCGCTTTCTGATGTTCTGGGGCAGGTCGGCAATGATGCTCCCGTCAATGCCCGGCTGGAGATAATGCATATCGTTATGTTCCCGGGATACCTGATACCAGGCTTCCCAGATCTTATCTGCGGGCAGCGCTCGGAACTGTTCTTCCCTCTCTGCGCCGGCCCGGCTTCGCACTTCACTCCAGAACCCCTCCGCCTCCGCCTCTGTGTAAGGCCTTACCAGCTTCGGGATCATGCCGCCACCGGAAAGCATCACCGCTCCCTTTACGATTCCCTTTAACGCCTGGGAATAAAGAAGATCCGTGACGCTCATGGCGCCGGCGGACTGTCCCATGATCGTGATCCTCTCAGGATCTCCTCCAAAGGAAGAAATATTGTCATACACCCAGCGGATCGCTGTCATCTGATCATGCAGGCCGAAATTTTTGGAGCGGTACAGAGAAAAGACGTTCAGCCGGTATCCCACGGACACAAAGACAATCCCCCTCTTTGCGTATTCCTCCGTATCCCCGTGAGGGAGCTCGTCCACGGTTCCCGTCTCATGCCCTCCGCCGTGGATAAACACAAGCACAGGGCACTTTTCTCCCTGCAGGGGCTTTACAATATTTAAGGTCAGGGCATTCTCTTCGTAGAGAAAAGTATAGCCTTTTCGGAATTCGTCATAATAAAAATTGTCCTTATCTTTCTCTTCTTTCCGGAATGTGTCATACTGGACACAGTTCACCGCCTGTTTCGTGGCATCATAGACGCCCTCCCAGCCGGTGACAGGCCTGGGATATTCAAAACGCCCGGCTGTGGCATAACGGATTCCCTGAAACAGAACACTGTCTTTTCTCTCGATTCCCTTCACGGCCCCGCAGGCCGTCTGCACTGTATATTCGTTCATTGTGCGCCTCCCTTTTTTGTTGTCAGGCCATTGGCAGTCTGTTGGACTGCGGCAGTCCGTCACCAATACTTCCGGGCTGTCTTCAGTGCTTCCTCCTCGCTCATGCCGCACTGGACCGCCAGCTCCTGGGCCGCTGCCTCTAAGGTGCCTTTGAGATGTTTTATGGTCTGGATAATGCCTTCCTCTTTGCCTTCTTTT
>CANRMK010000132.1 GCA_947631715.1 uncultured Acetatifactor sp. | reverse complement strand
CAGCCAAAAATCCCCCCTACACGATCCAGCCCCAGATCAGTCCCAGGCGCTCACAGCAGAAATACATTCCTCTGCACCAGATCAGCACCACGGCCCACCACAGGGGCCAGGCCAGCTCCTTGCGGCGCTCCACCGCTTTTCCGGCCAGGGAAAGGATCACACAGATCAAAAGCGTCATCGTTCCGAAAGACGCCCGATCGGGATAATGGGGCGAAAGGATCATCGCTCCCCAGGACAGCAGGGCTCCCAAAAGGAGCAGACGGTTTCTCAGGTTCACCGCCACGCCGACGCACCGCGCCAGCACCAGGACAAGCGCCAGCGCCAGAAGTGTGGGAAACAGGTACTCCATGGCGCCCTTGGCCTCGCTGTAACATCTAAGGTACGCCTGCCACAGCAGGCCTTTTCCGTCCTTTGTCTCCGCGCTCCGCACAAAATTCCCCGGCGCGGCGATCATCATGATGCTTCCAAAGAGACAGCATATATTGCCCAGTATCATCCAGGGCCGCACTTTTCTCCCATATTTTTTCAGCGCACACATGACGATAAGGCTTAAGATCCACGCTGTGGGCCCCATATTCTCATTGCTCCAGCCCGCGAGGATTCCAAGCGGAATGATCCAGAGAGCAATGCCCGGGAGACTTTTGACCTGCCCCGTCCCGCACTCTGCCCTGCCGCTTTGCTCTCCGCCGCCCGGCGCAGGCTTCCCTGCCCCGCACTCCGCACTCTCCGGCAGCTCCCTGAGATAGCAGAACAAAAAGCCCAATATGAAAACCGTTATATAAAGGTAATTGGCAGCGCCGGACTGCCAGAACATGCTCATCATCCAGTTGGCGTTCAGTCCCAGCGGCAGCGCTGCAGCCGCAAAAAAGACCGGCAGCCTCCGTTCCTCTGCAGTCAGGCAGATCATCCATGCCAGCAGAAATGTTACGGCCACATTCAGCAGATCGGCCACCCGCTCACCGGCTATCAGGATCAGCTGCAGCAGCCCGTGGGTCATGCTCCGCCCGCCCCAGTTATGATAATGCCAGATCTGTGCTGCGATCACATCACCCAGGGAGGAAACCGGCTCCTCGCTGGAGAGCATGGTGGAATACCAGAGATCGTCCATCATAAAGGGAAGCGCTCTGTGGGTCATATACATGATGACGCCCAGAATGATAAGCAGCGCGCCCGTGGCCAGCTGCATTCTTTTACGAGCCGTTTCTTTCATACTCCGAAAACCTCTCCCGAACGGTCTTTCCCCTACAGCCTGATTCCCTTGATCCTATCCACAGCCTCCACAGTGTTCTCATAGCTGCCAAACGCCGTCAGTCTGAAATACCCCTCTCCGCTGGGCCCGAATCCCGACCCGGGAGTGCCTACCACGTTCACATTCTCCAGCAGATAGTCAAAGAATTCCCAGCTCGTCATTCCCTTCGGGGTCTGCAGCCAGATATAGGGCGCATTGACGCCGCCGGAAACGGTGAAGCCGGCCTCTTTCAGCCCGTTGTAAATGTAGCTGGCATTGTTCATATAATAAGCGACCTGCTCCTTGAGCTGTTCCTTTCCCGCCTCGGAATACACAGCCTCGCCTGCTCTCTGCACAATGTAGGGCGCGCCGTTGTACTTGGTGCCGTGCCGTCTCGCCCACAGGCCGTGCAGGGCGACCTCACCGCACTTAAGCTCCTTCGGGATCACGGTAAAGCCCAGGCGCACACCGGTGAACCCAGCATTCTTGGAGAAAGAGCGCAGTTCGATGGCACACTCTCTGGCTCCCTGACACTCATAGATGCTGTGGGGCACGTCCGCCTCGGAGATATAAGCTTCATAGGCCGCGTCATAAATGATCACAGACCCGTTCTTATTCGCATAATCCACCCATTCCTGAAGCTGCTCTTTTGTGACAGCCGCTCCGGTAGGATTGTTGGGGAAGCACAGATAGATCAGGTCCGGCGTCTCTTTCGGCAGCTCCGGTGCGAAACCGTTGGCCGCCGTGCAGGGCATATAGATCACATCGCTCCAGGTCTCCGTGTTCCTGTCATAGGTGCCGGTCCTGCCCGCCATCACATTGGAATCCACATACACGGGGTACACAGGGTCGCAGACCGCGATCTTATTGTCCAGGCCGAAGATCTCCTGAATATTGCTGGAATCGCACTTCGCCCCGTCGGACACAAAGATCTCGTCCGGGGAAATATCGCAGCCCCGGGCCTTGTAGTCGTTCTCTGCAATGGCATTTCTCAGAAAATCATACCCAAGATCCGGTGCATATCCGTGAAAGGTCTCCGCATGTCCCATCTCGTCCACCGCTCTGTGCAGCGCCTCGATAATAGCCGGCGCCAGGGGCTGGGTCACATCGCCGATTCCCAGACGGATAATCTTTTTGTCCGGGTGGGCCGCACTGTACGCGCTGACTTTCTTTCCAATGGTGGAAAAAAGGTAGCTTCCGGGCAGTTTCAGATAATTTTCATTCAGCTTAAACATAGGTATCCCTCCTTGCCCGCCGATGCAGGCACTTCAAATTATTTTTCGGCTTTCGGTCATGCCTCCGGCCCGGGCAGGCAGCCCTCAAATACAGTGACGGCAGGGCCTGTCATATATATGAGATTCTTTTCCCGGTCCCATTCGATCTCCAGTTCCCCTCCCAACAGTTTAACCGTTATCTTATCATCCGTCAAATCATTCAGGACACAGGCCACAGCAACAGCGCAGCAGCCGGTCCCGCAGGCCAGCGTCTCCCCTGTGCCGCGCTCCCAGACGCGCATGAAGACAGTCTGTCTGTCGATCACCTCTGCGAACTCCGTGTTCGTGCGCTTGGGAAAGCGCTCATGATTCTCAAATCCGGGGCCGATCCGCTCCAAATCCAGCTTCGCCACATTTTCAGCAAAGATCACCGCATGAGGGTTCCCCATGGACACACAGGTCATGCGGTAATCCCGGCCGTCTACCCGGATTGGTTCGTCCACTGCCCGGTCTCCCCCGGCGATAACGGGGATCAGCTCCGGCTCCAGCACCGGGCTTCCCATGTTGACTCTGACCTTCGACACGGTTCCTCTGCCCCCGTTCTGCCCGTTCCCGTCCTCGACGGTCAGATCCAGGTACTTGATCTTTCCCGCACTGATCACGGTGATCCGGCGCTTGTCGGTCAGCCCCTTGTCGTACACGAATTTTCCCACACAGCGGATCCCGTTCCCGCACATCTCCGCCCTGCTGCCGTCCGCGTTGTACATCTCCATCTCAAAGTCCGCCTCCGGGGCAGGGTTGATAAAGATCACACCGTCTCCGCCGACTCCGAAATGCCTGTCGCTGAGCTTTTGTACAAGCTTCGGTTTCTCCTCCTGCGGAATGCTCTCTTCAAAGCCGTTCACATAGATGTAGTCGTTTCCGCAGCCCTCCATTTTCGTGAAGCGCATTCTGAACTCCTCCTCGTCTTTATACTTTCATCATAGACAGGACCATCATGGCCGTCTCCACCAGGTTGGTCCCGCTGTCCATACTGCACTTCTGCAGATACCGGTGCGCCTCTTCCTCTGTCATGTGGTTGCGCCCCATGAGAAGCTCCTTGGCCTCCCGTATGGCCGCCTCCTCCTCGGCGCTCCTGACTTTCGGAGCCATTCTGGCTTTCCGGCGTTTTCTCAAAATATTCTCTGTCAGCATTCCCAGCGTGCTCACCAGGTCGTTCACCTTTAGGGGCATAGCGAGACATACGACACCGCTGCCCTCGCACTGGCTGAGCAGATGGGCGGAAGCCAGAAGAAGCAGCTCAAATCCGGTGGGGAGACATTCCTGAAGTTCAGAATACACCATATCCGTCAACTTGTAGCTGCTGATCACAATGCCGTCGTGAAGACCGTCCGCCTGGCTGATCGCCTGGGCGCCTGTAGTGCACACTGCCGCTACCTGAAAGCCGTTGCGCACGAGCACATTTTTGATGCCCTTGGCATCATCCAGCTTTGGCAGCACAACTATGATATTCGTCAAATGTCCACCTCCTTATCCATTCTCACGGCACAGAGGCAGACAACTGCCCCGGCTCATTGCACGCGGGAATAAAGAGGATCAATATCTGTCCAGATATTCCTGTGTCTCCCATTCGGACACATAAGTACGGTATCTCTGCCACTCGTCTTCCTTTGCAGAAATATAGTTTTCCGCAATATGCTCTCCCAGTACGTCCATGATCAGAGGATCCTTTTTCATCTCCTGAAGAGCATCGATGAGGGTCCCTGGCAGATGGTCGATATTTAAGGCTTTCCTCTCCTGGTCCGTCATGGTATAGATGTTGCAGTCCACGCTCTCCGGAGGTTCGATCTTATTGATGATACCGTCCAGGCCGGCTTTCAGGCACACCGCCAGAGTCAGATAAGGATTGGCAGCGGAATCGGGACTTCTCAGTTCAATATGCTTGCCGTCGCCTCCGGCGGGAATCCGGATCAGGGGGCTTCTGTTGGTAATGCTCCACGCGATATACACAGGGGCGGCAAATCCCGGCACCAGCCTTTTGTAGGAATTCACAAGGGGGTTGGTGACAGCCGCCATTCCGCGGATATGCTTCATGATGCCGCCTATAAAATAGTAAGCTTCTCTGCTGAGTCCGTTGGGATCGTTCTTGTCCTCAAATATATTCTTACCGTCCTTTTTCAGGGACAGATTGATATGCATGCCGGATCCGTTCACGCCGAACTTGGGCTTGGGCATAAAGGTGGCATGAAGCCCATGGCGCCTTGCAATGGTGCGGGTAGCCAGCTTAAAGGTCATGATGTTGTCCGCTGTGGTCAGGGCCTCATCATAGCGCAGATCGATCTCATGCTGGGCGGGAGCCATCTCGTGGTGGGAGGCCTCGATGATCATCCCCATCTCCTCTAATGTCATGACGATATCGCGCCTTGCATTCTCTCCGCCGTCCAGCGGGCCTATGTCAAAATAGCTGGCATGTTCATCGGTATCCGTCGTAGGCCTGGCATTCTCGTCCGTATTGAAAAGGAAGAATTCACACTCGGGCCCCACCTCCAGCACATAGCCCAGCTCCTGCGCCTCCTTGACCACCCTTTTGAGCACATACCTGGGATCTCCCGCAAAAGGTGTCCCGTCAGGGCGGCATACGTCACAGATCAGCCGTGCCACCTTGCCCTGCTGAGGCCGCCAGGGAAAGATCGCCAGCGTGGACAGATCCGGACACAGGCACATATCCGATTCCTCTATGCCCACAAAGCCGTCTATGGCGGAACCGTCGAACATACACCTGTTGTCAAGTGCTTTCTCCAGCTGATTGGCAGTGACTGCGATATTTTTCAGATTGCCGAACATATCCGTGAACTGCAGCCTGATAAATTCCACATCTTCCTCTTCCACGATCCTCAGTATGTCTTTCCTGGTATAATTTTTCATATCCACAATCCTCCATTCACTCCGCAGACAGTCCCGGACATGCGAAAGGGCAGTCCTATCCCATGCCAGGACGCCCTTGCCCTGTAATCAATATAGCAACCGCCACCGAATCTTGTCAATGACATATTTTTTCAGAAGCCTACATATCTATTATAAAGAAAAAGTGTCCAGACTAAAATTAAAGGGGAATAGGAATGAGTGCTAAAACTAAAATTGTGGTACTTCATATGAAAGAACTGATCTATACCGGAATCTTTGCCGGCCTTGGCATTCTGTTCATCATCCTGCTGGCCGTCATGTTCTTTCCCGGTAAGAAAGAAGAAAATGCCGCTGAAGCGCCGGAGGAACCCAGCACAGCCGCAGCCTCCGGCTCTTTGTACATACCTGGCGTCTACACCACGGAGCTGGTGCTGGGTGACCAGACCATCAATGTGGAAGTCATCGTGGACGAAAACACGATCACTTCCATCCGCATGGTAAATTTAAACGACGCCGTCACCACCATGTATCCTCTGCTTGAGCCCACTTTCGACTCCATCTGCGAACAGGTATATACGCTCCAGTCGTTAGATAACATTACCTACTCCGCCGAGAACAAGTATACTTCCCTTGTGCTCCTGGAGGTCATCGAAAATTCTCTCCAGAAAGCGTCCGCATCGCCCACGCCCTCAGCCAGCCCTCAGCCGGACAAAAACGGCGCCCAGGCGACGCATACATAATATCCGCCCGACTTGTGCATCTCTTTTTGATCCCGAAAGGCCGGCGCAGGAGCAGAGACAGATCTCTCCTTTTGAGCCGGCCTTTTCCGGCTCTCCGGCTCCTCTCCGCTCATAATTTCTCCAATTGTTCCAGCCACAGCTTTGCCACGGCGTCCGAGGGCATTCTGAGATCTCCTCTCGGCGATACCGCCACGCTCCCCACTTTTGGTCCGTCCGGCAGGCAGGAGCGCTTGAACTGCTGCTGAAAGAACCGTCTGTAAAAGGTCCTCAGCCATTTCAGGATCGTCTCCTCCTCATACAGTCCCCGAAAGGCAAGCTTTGCCACCCGATATATCTTTTCCGGCGGGAATCCGCAGCGCAGCATATAATACAGGAAAAAATCATGCAGCTCATACGGCCCTACCAGGTCTTCCGTTTTCTGGGAGATCGCGCCGTCCACCGGCGGAAGCAGCTCCGGGCTCACCGGCGTGTCCAAAATATCAAGGAGCACTTCCTCCAG
>CANRMK010000131.1 GCA_947631715.1 uncultured Acetatifactor sp. | reverse complement strand
GCCGACGTGCTCCAACGGTCTGCCGGGAGAACATCGACATTACCGGGCTGAATACGACGGAGGGCTGAACTGTTACAGCTAAACCGTTATCCTCTCGATCACCACAGCGTGGGCGATCCCTGGCACGCTCTTTCCCTCGTTAAAGCTGGTCTTGCTCAAAAGCGCACCGGTAGGCATAAAGAGCACTTTGTTCCAGTTGTGCTCCTCCAGCTGTTTCAGGATATAGGCGGACAGCGTCACTGCGCTGCAGCCGCAGCCGCTCCCGCCCGCATGCGTATCCTGGCTCTCCGGATCATAGATCTCAATGCCGCAGTCCATGTGCTGAGAGGAAATATCGTAACCTCTCTCCCGCATCAGATCGATCAGCGCTTTCTGCCCTATCTTTCCAAGGTCTCCCGTAATGATCCTGTCGTAATCCTCCGGCTGACTGTCAAAGTCAATAAAATGCCGTTCCAATGCGGACGCTGCTGCGGGAGCCATGCACGCCCCCATGTTCATGGAATCCTTCAGGCCGTAATCCACGATCTTACCCACGGTCATTCCCGTGATCTGAGCCCTCCCATGGCCTGCGCCGGACTGTCTCATCTCCTGCAGGGCTTTTTCATTCCCGAGCACAAAAGCGCCGCTCCCCGTCACGGTCCAGGTGGCGGAAAGAGGGCGCTGATTCCCATACCCCAGCGGAAAACGGAACTCTTTCTCCG
The DNA here is from genome assembly GCA_947631715.1 of uncultured Acetatifactor sp. Taxonomy (GTDB): domain Bacteria; phylum Bacillota; class Clostridia; order Lachnospirales; family Lachnospiraceae; genus Acetatifactor. The sequence continues at coordinate 5,895 of CANRMK010000131.1, read as the reverse complement.
CACTGGCAAAATGGCTTGAGGTGACGCAGGCCGTCCGCTCCGCAAAGCCCCCTGCAATGGCCATGGCCCCTAAAAGCAGGGCTTCCCCGCAGGTGGAGCAGGCCCCGTACACTCCAAAGAGCGGTATCTGATAGGAGGAGAGGCCGAAAGATGTGGCTATGGATTGACCAAGCAAGTCACCGGCGAACAGAAAAGAAATATCCTCCGGCTCCAGGCCGGCTTTCTCCAGGGCGAGGCCCAGCGCATCTCTCTGGAGGGAGCTCTCCGCTTCCTCCCAGGCAGCACAGCCAAACATATCGTCCTCTCCCACCTTGTCGAACAGAAGTCCCAGAGGCCCCTGTCCCTCTTTCGTTCCCACAACACTGGCGCTGTTCAAAATGTACACGGGTTCCTTAAGCACAATGCTGGCTTTTCCTGAATTCTGGCTCATATCTCCTCACAATCTGCCGTTTCTCCGGCGCCGGAGACGCTTATCCCCTCTCCGGCATTTTTCGTTTCTCTCCCATTATTTCCCGTGAGCCGGAATCTATACGCCGTGGATGCGCTAATAAAAAACATGTGTGCCGGGCAGCGCACAGCGCCTCCGCGGCAGCCGCCAAATGGCCGTGCAGGCACGTCCCACCGGCCCGCTGCCCGCGGAAATCCATATGTCGAAATTACCTCCCATATGTCAACATATTTTTACAAAATCATATTTTATATAGAAAACCAGGAATTTTATATTCCGATCATTTGGAGGAATCATCATGGCAACCTTTTACAATCAGGCGACTCTTTCCTACAACGGGAATACCACCACTTCCAACATCACTGCCGGCGAACTGGTAGAGGTGATCACCGTTTCCAAGACCGCCCTGCCCGACACTTACACCACCGATGACAATGTGACCTACATCGTCAATATTGTCAATTCCGGCGCTATCCCTTTCACCAACCTCACTGTATCCGATAATCTGGGCGCTTTTACCGCCACAGTCGGAGGCGCCTCTGTTTCTCTCTATCCTTTGACCTATACGGCGGATTCGATCAAATACTATGTAAACGGCGTTCAGCAGACCGCTCCTGCCGTTTCCGAGGCTCCTGCGCTCACTTTCACTGGCATCAGCGTACCTGCGGGCGGAAACGCCACTCTGATCTACCAGGCTTCGGTAAACCGCTTCGCGCCTCCTGCTGCGGGCGGCACCATCACCAACACTGCCACTGTCTCAGGCAACGGCATTTCGACCCCGGTACAGGCCGAAGCAGTCATTACGGCTGCGCAGAATGCAAGACTTACCATCAGCAAGTCCCTGTCTCCCACCACCGTGACGGAGAACGGACAGCTGACCTATACTTTCATCATTCAGAATCTGGGCAATACGGCTGCCGGCGCCGCCGACAATGTAACCGTCACCGACACCTTTGCCCCGGCCCTGAACAATATCACAGTGACCTTGAACGGCGCTCAGCTTACTACGCCCACCGATTACAGCTACAGCGAACAGAGCGGCGTATTCTCCACTGTGGCCGGACAGATCACAGTGCCTGCCGCTTCCTACACCCAGGATACCGCCACCGGCGCCTGGACTGTAACGCCCGGCGTCAGTGTTCTGACCGTCACAGGCACTGTTTAAGGCCGACTGCTTCCGTTACTGCTTCAGGCAGTCCGGGCCGGACTTCTATCCTCCACAGCTTAAGGCTTAAGAAAAGAACCGCCGTCCGGCGGTTCTTTTCTCAGTCTTGCATGGAAAGCTTGTTTTCAAACCTTTCACTCTGCATTCGGATCAGCTCTGCGTCCTCAAAGTAATTGATCTTCATGGCGCTCTTTACCTCTGACAGTGTCTGGGCCGCTACCTCCCTTGCCGCATCGCTTCCCTTTTTCAGCACATCGTACACGGCGGGAATGTCCTTCTCCAGCTCTCTTCTGCGGGCACGGATCGGCTCCAGAGTTTCCTGCATGATATTGTTCAGGAATTTCTTTACTTTCACATCCCCCAGGCCGCCCCTCTGGTAATGAGCCTTCAGCTCATCCAGACCGGCATACTCCGGCAGATAACGCTCAAAGTGCTCCTCCCTGCAGAATGCGTCCAGATACGTAAATACTGTATTCCCCTCCAAATGCCCGGGATCGCTGACCTGCAGATGCTGCGGATCCGTATACATGCTCATGATCTTGGTCCGCACATCGTCCGCGGTGTCCGCCAGATAGATGCAGTTCCCCAGAGATTTGCTCATCTTTGCCTTGCCGTCCGTGCCGGGCAGACGCTTGCAGGCCTCATTTTCCGGCAAAAGAGCGCTGGGTTCCGTCAGCACAGGTGCATAGACCGTGTTGAACTTATGGACGATCTCTCTGGCCTGTTCGATCATGGGGAGCTGGTCATCCCCCACGGGGACGGTCGTGGCCTTAAAAGCCGTGATGTCAGCCGCCTGGCTGATGGGATAGGTAAAAAATCCCACCGGGATACTGGCCTCAAAGTTGCGCATCTGAATCTCGTTCTTTACGGTAGGATTGCGCTGCAGCCTGGCTACTGTCACCAGGTCCATATAGTAAAAGGTCAGCTCGCAGAGCTCCGGGATCTGAGACTGGATCAGGAGCGTGGATTTCTCCGGGTCCAGCCCGCAGGACATATAATCCAGCGCTACCTCGATAATGTTCTGGCGCACTTTTTCCGGGTTCTCGATGTTGTCCGTCAGGGCCTGGGCGTCCGCGATCATAATAAAGGTCTTCTGATACTCCCCTGAATTCTGCAGCTCCACACGCCTGCGCAGAGAGCCCACATAATGTCCTACATGAAGACGGCCCGTGGGACGGTCTCCGGTGAGTATGATCTTTTCTTTCTTGTCCATTGTCTGTCTTTCACTGCCTTTCTCAGCGTATTAACGCTTTTGCACTTTCGTCTTTCCATATTCTATCATAATGCCCCGGATTCTGCAATGCGCAAGATGATCCGCCGAAATTTAGTCTTTAGCCTCCTCCCTCCAAAAGAGCAGCGCCAAAAGCTCATGGGCCAAAAGCGGCATGGCTGCCAGGCCGATGAGCCTTGCCCACTCCGCCCCGGACAGAGAAGCCGTCCCAAAAGCACTGATCAGGAAAGGGACCTCCGTCACCGCGAACTGCAGCAGAAATCCCAGGGCGCAGGCCAGGATCATCAGCTTATTCTCCAGATGGTTCATGCAGAATACCGACCGGTGCACATCACGCATTCCGACCGCGTGAAACAACTGGGACATACCCAGCACCGTAAAAGCATAGGTCTGGGATTTCGCCAGCACATCTCCACTCTTAAGGATATGAGCCACCTGTCCCAGTGTGAGCGGCAGCCCCTGGCCCCGCAGCAGCGCGCAGGGCAGCATCAAGAATGCGGTGAGGCTGACCGCGGCGATCAGCACCCCGTAAAAACAGGTGCATAGAAGACCGCCCCTGGCGAACAGACTCTCGTCAGCTTTCCTGGGCTTCTGGCGCATGAGGCTCGCCCCGTCATTTTTGTCCACCCCGAGAGCCAGCGCGGGCAGAGAGTCCGTGATCAGATTGATCCACAGAATGTGGCTTGACTTTAAAGGTGACGCCAGTCCAAAGATCACTGCAAGGAACATGGTGATCAGCTCTCCCAGGTTGGAGGAAAGCAGGAAGATCACCGATTTCCGGATATTTTCATAGACGCCCCGGCCCTCCTCGATGGCCCTGCGGATCGTAGCAAAATTGTCATCCGTCAGGATCATGTCCGACGCCTGCCTGGCCACGTCCGTCCCCGAAAGTCCCATTGCGATACCGATATCTGCCTTTTTCAGCGAGGGCGCGTCATTGACACCGTCCCCGGTCATGGCCACGATCTCACCTCTTTGCTGGAAGCCCTCCACGATCCGCACTTTCTGGGCCGGTGACACTCTGGCGAAAACGCGCACATCCCCAAGCCTCTCCTTCAGCTGTTCTCCGTCCGTCCTCTCCAGCTCTTCCCCGGTCATACACTGGCTGCGGCTGTCCGCGATCCCCAGCTGGCCGGCAATGGCATAGGCCGTGTCAGCATGATCCCCGGTGATCATCACTGTGGTGACACCCGCCTGCCGGAAATCCGCCACCGCCCTGGCGGCCTCCGGCCGCGCAGGGTCTCTCATTCCCACCACGCCGAGAAAGATCAGCCGCTCCTCCCGGGGCACGCTGTCCCCTGTGCGCATTGCCACGGCCAGTGTGCGCAGCGCCTCCCCGGACATCCCGCTCACGGCCTTTCTGATCTGCTGCCTGTACTGCTCGGTCATGGGCCGGGTCTGGTCACAGATTCGGATCTGAGTACAGCGCTTCAGCACCTCATCAGGTGCGCCCTTGGTATAGCTGATAAACCCCGCTCCCGCGCTGGCGGCCTGAAGTTCCGCGCCGCGGGCCCTGCAGCGCCGGTGCAGGGTCGTCATCATCTTCCGGTCCGAATCGAAAGACAGCTCTCCCACCCTTGGAAAACTCTGCTCCAGCTCCTCTTTCTCCAGGCCCTTTTCCGCCGCCAGATCCAACAGGGCAAGCTCCGTGGGGTCCCCTGTGCGGTTCCCCGGCTCCGCCTGGGCATCGTTGCAGAGCGCCATTCCGCAAAAGAAATCAGGACAGTCCGCCAGTTTCAGCTCCTCTGCCCCCACTGTGCTGCCGTTTAACCAGCACCGCTCCGCCGTCATACGATTCTGGGTCAGAGTCCCAGTCTTATCAGAGCACACCACGCTGACAGCGCCCAGCGTCTCCACCGAGGGCAGCCGCCTGATAATAGTGTTCACCCGCACCATTCTGGTGACGCTTAAGGCCAGGCAGATGGTCACCACCGCAGGCAGCCCCTCCGGCACTGCCGCCACCGCCAGGCTGATGGCCGTGATCAGCATCTCCGGTATGTTCCTCTCCTGCAGCACGGCGACCGCAAAGAGTCCCCCGCAGAGAAAGAGGCTTAAGAGGCTCAGCACCTTTCCCAGCTCTCCCAGGCGCTTCTGCAGAGGGGTCATCTCCTCCTTTGCCTCCGTGATCATGGCGGCGATATGCCCCAGCTCGGTGTCCATGCCCGCCGCCGTGACGATGCCCTCTCCCCTGCCATAGGTAACGATCGTGGACATATAGGCCATATTCCGCCTGTCCCCCAGAGGAAGCCGCACGCCTCCCCCAGCCGTGAAAGATGCGTCTTTTTCGGCGGGAAGAGATTCCCCTGTCAGGGCGGATTCCTCTATTTTCAGGCTGCAGCTCTCCGTCAGCCTCAGATCCGCCGGGACCCGGCAGCCTGCCTCCAGGTACACCAGGTCTCCCCGGACCAGCTCTACAGCCGGTATCTCCAGCCGTCTGCCATCCCGGATCACCATAGCCTTGGGACTGGCCAGCTTCTTTAAGGAATCCAGGGCTTTCCTGGCCTTTCCCTCCTGAAGCACGCCCACCGCCGCATTCAGCGCCACGACCGCGCCGATGATCACCGCATCGCTGATCTCCCCTAAAAGTATCGACACCACCGCGGCCACGATCAACACATAGATCAGCGGGTCATTCAGCTGCTCCAGAAAGGACTGCAGCACTGTTTCCCTTTTTGGCTCCCGCATCTCGTTCCTGCCGTCGCGCCTCAGCCGGGCTGCCGCCTCCGCCGGGGCCAGTCCCCTTTTTTCGTCTGTGTCCAGCTCCTCTGCCGTCTGCCGTATGCTGTACTGTTCAAACACAAAAAAACCTCCCAAAGGTTGTCTGCATTGCATTTTATGCCTTTGGGAGGGAAAGTATGTCCATCAGTGATCCTGCAGGAGAAGTTTCGTGTATTCCTCCCTGGGATTTCGGTAGATTTCTTCCGTGGAGCCCGTCTCGATGATGCGCCCCTCTTTCATGACCATGATTCGGTCACACATATGATAGACCACATTGATGTCGTGGGAGATGAACAGGCAGGCCAGCTTCATCTCCTGCTGGAGCATCTGCAT
>CANRMK010000130.1 GCA_947631715.1 uncultured Acetatifactor sp. | reverse complement strand
CCTTATTTTATTACAATAGCCAAAAAATGTCCATGCAATTTGTGAAATATTTTCCCGCCTGGGTAACAGTTCCGCCTTTCCCTTGCAAGTCACGCCCGGTAATGCCGATGTTCCCCCTGCAGACGCGCTTCCGCTCGGCTCCGCACGTAACGGACCCAAGGCATATAAGACATGCCTGCTCGAGAGTACCTCGCCAAGTGCCGACGTGCTCCAACGGTCTGCCGGGGGAACATCGGCAGTACCGGGCTGAATATGACGGAAAGTGACGGAAAGGTTGAACTGTTACCCGCCGGGCATTTGTAAAAAATATATAAAAATAATATAAAATTTTATTGACAGGCAGCGCCCCCCGTGATACACTGAGCCAGTATAAATTTTTGCAAACGGGAGACTGCGTCGGCGCTGTTCTCACAGTTTTCCGTTAATCAAAAAGCAGCGCAGAAATGAGGGAAAAAAATGAACGAAAACGCAAATGACAAGGGTGGATTTCTGTGGGGCCTTCTGGGCTGCTGTATTCCCATTGTAGGCCTGATCCTGTTCCTTGTGTGGAAAGATTCCAAGCCCAAGACCGCTAAGGCTGCCGGCATCGGTGCTCTTGTATCCGTGATCGTCAGCGTTGTGTTCTACATAATCAGTGCGATTCTTGGCGTTGGCCTGGCAGCAATGGGCTCTGCGGTCATTGGCCTGGCAGCATAAGCTCGGACGGTTCCTGCAGTTGTTCTTCGGCTGCCACGCAAGGCCCGACCGCTCCTTTTACTTCCGCGGAAAGCAGTTCCCTATCTGCGCCCGCTGTACAGGGGAGCTGATCGGCCTGATCGCAGGGATTCCCATCGCGGTCATCTGGGGCTGGCCGAAATTTTACATTGTGGTCCTGATGATGGCGCCGCTTGTCTTTGACGGTTTCCGCCAGAGGCTCACCTCTTACGAGAGCACCAACATGCGGCGGCTGTTCACAGGCATTCCTTTCGGGATCGCGTTCATCTTTCTGCTGATCTATTTCCACCGTACCTGTTTTATGATCGCAGCTGAGATCCTGAAGCTTTTCTGGGACGAACCGCAGAGAATCGACCGTGCGCTTGAGCTCTTTATTTAAAAGAATTTGCCTGCAGGCACAAAAAAAGCGGCTGGGACAGACCGTCCCGCCGCTTTTTTATGCTTATACCCCTTGTGCGCTTCAGCGCACATACCAATCAATAGTTTGAAAATTTATTTTCAAACTTTTCACTCCTCAAAATATTTCCGCTCGAACTCCTCTATGCTCATAGGCTTTGCGAAATAATATCCCTGGAACATGTCGCATCCGATCTCCATCAGGAAATCCGCCTGCTCTTTCGTCTCAACGCCCTCTGTGATCACAGGCATGCCCAGCTCCCCTGCCATGGTGATGATGTTTTTCAGGATCGTGGCGCTGCGCTTTGCCTGTTTGGTCTCCTGCAGGAAGATCATATCGATCTTCAGGATATCAGCGTCAATGTCTTTCAGCATTCCCAGGGAGGAATATCCGCTGCCGAAATCATCCAGCTCGATCTCATACCCCAGAGCATGCAGGCCGTCAAGCGCTTTCATGGTCTCATGCACATTTTCCATCAGCGCGGTCTCCGTGATCTCAAGCTTCAGGCTCTTGACATCAAAGTCATACCTTTCGATCAGGCGCTCAAAGGCTTCACACACATCCAGATAATAAAAGTCCTTGGCGGAAATATTGACGGATATGGAAAGGTTCCCTCTTCCCTTCCGCTTCCATTCCTCCAGCTTCCCTGCGGCGCATTCCCATATGTACAGATCCAGCTTATGGATCAGGCCCGCTTTCTCCAGGGTGGAAATAAACGTGCCCGGATACATTATGCCCTTGACCGGGTGGATCCAGCGCACCAGCCCCTCCGCTCCCACAAGCTCTCCCCTGGCGGAAACCTGGGGCTGCAGGAACATGGCAAACTGCCCCTCCTCAATGGCGCGGTCAAATTCGCCCAGAATCTCTTTCTCCAAAAGGATCCTCTGGAGCAGCTCGTCCCTGTAATAGCTGATCGAGCGCTCATAATTGCCCCGGATCGCATCGATGGCCATGACCGCCTTGTCGTACATGGTCCAGACAGGCTCCGTGAGATCTGTGATCTCATAGACTCCCACATAATAATGCAGCCGGAAAGAGCTCACCAGGTTCATATCCGAAATCTTTGAAAGCTTTTCCAGGAATTCCTGACGCCGGAAGCACCGCTTTGGCATCAGGGTGCTGAACTTATCCGCGTACATCCGGGCGCTGACCGCATTCTTCCCCGCCAGGCCTTTCAGGATATCCGCCTGGGCGATCAGCAGCCTGTCCCCCACTCTGGAGCCGTACAGCTCATTGACCAATTTAAAGTTCTGGATATTGGAGCAGACCATACAGTACGGCTCCCCCGCCTGGGAGAGGATCCTGCGGCACTCCTCTTCGAATGCGCTCCTGTTCAGAAGCCCTGTCAGGGTATCATGGGTGGCAATATACTGTTCTTTCCGGAACTGGTCCGTCACCTCCGTCCGGTTCTCGAACTGAAAACAGCTTCCCTGAATGCGCCCCTTTTCGTCCAGGAATTTCTGGTAGGTGACAAACAGGTACAGCTTTTTACTGCCTTTCTCCAGTACCTTTTCCTCCCCCACCGTATTGCTTTCGCTGTCACCGTGCTCCTCCTGCCACTCTTTCAGATATCTCTCCGCCGTGGCATAAATGTCCTCGTCCGCCTCCAGAGTCTTAAGAAGCTCCCTGGCCACCCGGTTCACTCCCACGCATTTCCCGTTGTTGTCATAGGCGGACAGCCCGATCACAGAATCGCCCACTATCGTGGAATGGATCCGCTCCAAAAGCTTTTTTGGCGATGCGTAGAGCGCCAGATAGCAGATGGAGATAGCCAGGGAAGCATACAGGATCACAGAATAATCGTATTTTGTATCCACAACGGCGCAGAGGATATTCAGTCCCACCACCGACGCCGTCTGAACCAGAATGCTGCTGTACTTGTTCTTATAGATGGCCGGGGAATTCACAAGGCGGTACAGCAGGATAAGCAGGCTGTACAGCACAATGGAATACACAAAGACCCTGTGGATCGCATGGGGAAACCTGAACTGTACATCCCAGTAGTACAGATTCAGCTTCTCCGATCTCAGCGACCGCAGGTCGAACATGTGATTGGTAAAAGTATTGATCAGAAAAGAAATGGAATCCACACCCGCCAGCAGCCCGATCACGCGCCTTGGGATCTTGGAAATCGGGTGCACATCGGTGTAGGCCGCCGCGAACAGCATCAGGTAGACCACCAGCCAATCCGTGGCAAGAAAATACAGCCCGTCCATAAAAACCGCCAGCCTGTGCCAGCCGGGCGGCACCAGAATAAAAGCCGTATAGCAGGCCGCCGTAAAGACAGCCGTCCAGATCAGATGGACCACGCTCTTTCGGTTCCGCACCACTTTTCTGTTGACGATTCCCACACAGACGATCATCATCACTGTGAGAAATATCAGTAAAGCCACCAGCGACTGAAACATGTGTTTTCTCCTTGGCATTCAATAGGTTCCTATGGGTCAATTATAACCGATGAAGCGCCGTTTGACAATATCGGCTTCTCATAGTTTCTCATACCGTGCTTCAACCTTTGTATCTGTGCTAATATTAAATTTCCATATTTGACAAAACCGCCGTATGCCTTTAAAATATGCTTCAAAAAGAAATGAGTTTTTCGACCGTACAGCTATTGCTCAAGCGGCTTGCTCGTTTCTTTTTTTGGCCTCAGTATATCATACAGTTACAATTTCTCAGCCTTTGCATGGCGCACCAGTATTCTTGCCTTAAAAACATTGCACCATGCCAGTCCATATAATCCTTTTTGTACGGCTATGTCTATGACTAACTTTTCAGAATAAAACTACCGTACCGCACAAAAGCAGCCGGGGCCCACCTGTACCGCAAGTTCCTCCATACAGAGCCCGATCAGACATGCATTCAGATTGATATGACGATATTCTTCCGGCAGTCTGCGGCGGATCTCCTCGGCAGTCTGCGGCGTAAGATCCAGCGCCTTGCAGACCGCCGCCGCTTCCGGAGAGCTCGCTCCTCCTGTATTCTGTTCCTCGATGCTCGGTGCAGCGCCCTGCGGACGCTCCTGCAGCCTCCCCATGGCCGCAAGCGCCTCCAGCAGTTCTTCCGGACTTAAGAGCGGAGCAGCCCCCTGTCTGAGCAGACGGTTGCAGCCATCGCTCAGTCTGTCCGTGATCCGCCCGGGAACCGCATACACCTCCCTGCCCTGCTCCAAAGCCATATCCACTGTAATCAGAGTCCCGCTCTTTTCTCTCGCCTCCACTACCACCACTGCATCTGCCAATCCGCTGACAATCCGATTCCTGGGCGGAAAGTTCCTCGCCAGCGCCGGCGTGCCCGGTGGATAGGACGAAATCAGCCCTCCCTGCGCCACAAGCCTGTCATAGAGCGTTCTGTTCTGGGCCGGATAACAAATATCCACTCCGCAGCCCAGCACCCCGTAAGATATGCCGCCGTTTTTAAGCGCCGCCGTCTGACTGATGCCGTCGATTCCTCTGGCCATGCCACTGACCACGGCAATTCCGTTTTTCCCCAGCATCTCCCCAAGCTTCTCCGCCACAAAGGCTCCATATTGGGAACAGTCTCTGGCGCCGACGACAGCCACCGCAGGTTCGTTTCCCGGCAGACGTCCCTTTACGAAAAGGCCGTAAGGAGCATCCGGGATTTCCTTTAACCGCCGGGGATAATCCTTATCTGAGAGCGTCACCAGTCTAATGCCCTGTTCCCGCAGTTTTTCATATTCTTCCCACGGTTTGAATGTCTCTGTAAATTGCTGCAGGCACAGCGCCTGTTTTTCCCCCAGCGCCTGCCGCCACTGTGCCGGACTCGCAAAGTACACCTCCCGGGCGCCGCCAAACTGCTCTGCCATTCTGCACAGCTTTTTGTTTCCCATTCCTGCAAAACTGCAAAGCCAAAGCTGGTACGGTTTCATTTCTTCCGTCTTCTTTATCTCTTCCGTCTTCCTTGTCTCTTCCATCCTTACACCTCATTTCCGCGCTGATCTTTGCGCATAACGAGTTTGTGTCAAGCAGTGCGCGGACACAAATCTCGCGATTGAAAATTTTAATTTTCAATCTTATACCCCTAGCGTGCTTCAGCATGCATACCAATCAAAATTTGAAAGTTTACTCTCAAACTTAATACCCCTTTGCGTGCTTTTGCACACACCTCTTTTTAAAATTTGTGATACTCCTGAGCCGGCCGATAGTAGACAGCCTCCATAAGGTGCTCCTCCCCGATCCGCTCCGCGCCCGCCAGATCCGCTATGGTCCGCGCCACCCGCAGTATCCTGTGATACGCTCTGGCGCTTAACTGCATGGAGTGATACAGCTTGTCCATACAGCGCTTCTCCTTTGGCCCCAGAGCGCAGTACCTGTTCATGTCCGCCGCCTGCACATCGGCGTTCGCCCGGCAGGACGAACCTGCATAGCGCTCCCTCTGCCGTTCTCTGGCCGCAAGCACCCTGCCGAGAATCGCCTCGCTGCTCTCCGCCCGATTTCCGTCCTGCAGGCTCGCCACGTCCACGGCCTCCATCTGGGCGCACAGATCGATCCTGTCCAGGATAGGGCCTGATATCCTGCCCGAATATTTCTTCACCTGCGCCGGTGTGCAGCTGCAGCGGTTTCTGTCGGGGTAATAGCCGCAGGGACAGGGATTCATGGCGCAGACAAGCATAAAATCACTGGGGTAGGACACGTTCACACCCACTCTCGATATGCTGATCCGCCGTTCCTCCAGGGGCTGGCGCAGGCTGTCCAGCACCTCCCTCCTAAATTCCGGAAGCTCGTCCAGAAAAAGGATTCCCCGGTGTGCCAGGGAGATGATCCCGGGCCTTGGCACACTGCCTCCTCCGATCAGGGCCGCCTGGGAGACAGTGTGATGGGGGCTTTGAAAGGGCCGCTCTGTCACAAGCGTTTTCCCCTCTCCGGTAAGGCCCGCCACGCTGGCAACGGACGTGACCTCCAGGCTCTCCTCCAGAGTAAGCCTGGGCATAATGCCCGGGATCCGCCTGGCGATCATGGACTTCCCTGCTCCCGGCGGCCCGATCATCAGCAGATTGTGAAATCCGGCGGCCGCGATCTCCGCCGCACGCCTGGCGCTCTCCTGACCTCTCACATCTGCAAAATCCGGCAGTTTTCCCCCCGCGTCCTCCCGGAAAATGTCATCGGGATCGATCCTGATCCCGGGCAGCCGCTCCTCCTGTTTCTCCGGATCCCTTTCCCGGAGAAATTCCAGCACTTCCTTTATGTCCGATGCACCCCTTACCCGGATTCCCGGGATCATCGCTCCCTCGCCCGCATTTTCCATAGGGACGATACACTGGCCGATTCCGTCGGCTGCGGCCGCACGGACCATGGGAAGCACGCCCCGGACCCTCTTGATCTCTCCGCTCAGCCCCAGCTCGCCTAAAAACACAATATCCGCTGCCGCCTGTGCCGGAAAATAATTCATGGACGCGAGCATTCCCACCGCGATAGGCAGATCAAAGGCCGTCCCGTCTTTCCGCCGATCCGCCGGGGACAGATTGACCGTGACATGATTCGGCGGCAGGTCAAACCCGGCATTTTTTAAAGCCACACAGACCCTCTCTCTGGACTCCCGCACCTCGCTGCCCAGAGAGCCCACCATGGAAAAAGCCGGAAGCCCTCTTGCAATATCCACCTCCACGGAGACCGGATAGGCTGAAATTCCCTGCAGAGCGCAGGAATGAATCGTACTGAACATAGAATCCCTCCTTT
>CANRMK010000129.1 GCA_947631715.1 uncultured Acetatifactor sp. | reverse complement strand
TCTGTCCTGCAGAGCTTTCGGAGGAGAGGACCCGCAGAATGCAGGACATTGCGGAAAGGGTCTTTCAGGTGTTGAGACTGAAGAGCTATGCCCGCATGGACTTTATCATGCGTCCCGACGGGGAGATATTCTGCCTGGAAGCCAATACGCTGCCGGGAATGACCGCCACTTCCCTGCTGCCCCAGGAGGCTGCAGCTGTGGGGATTGGCTTTGAGGAGCTGTGCCAGAGGATTTTAGAACACGCCATGAAAGAGAAGAAAAAATTTTAACTTTTGAATGAATATGCGGTGAAGCGCACAGAGGGGGATATCAATGAATCTGACAATCGGTGAGATAGCGGCGGCCTGCGGTGGGAAGCTTGTATCTGACGGAAAGAGAAGAAATGACGATAATGTCACATCTGTTGTCCTGGATTCCCGACAGGTGACGGAGGGAGGGGTGTTTATCGCCACCGTCGGGGAACGGGTGGACGGACACAGCTTTGTGGCCCAGGCTGTCGGAAAAGGGATTGCGCTTGCGGTGGTCAGCAGAACACCGGCGCAGTTTGCGGAGGAGTCGCAGAGGCCGGAGGAAGACTGGGGCTGCTATGTACTGGTGGAGGATACGCTCCAGGCGCTGAAAGATATTGCAGAGTTCTACCGCCGAAAACTGGATATCAGGGTAGTGGGGATCACGGGCAGCTCAGGAAAGACCAGCACCAAGGAATTTATCGCACAGGTCCTGGCGGAAAAGTATTGTGTGCTGAAGACAGAGGGGAATTTTAACAATGAGATCGGCGTTCCGCTGACGCTGCTGCGGATTCGGCCGGAGCATCAGGCCGCGGTAGTGGAAATGGGGATCAGCGATTTTGGGGAGATGCACCGCCTGAGCAAAATGGCAAGACCTGACATATGTGTCATGACTAATATCGGCCAGAGCCACCTGGACAATTTAAAGTCTCGGGAGGGTATCCTGAAAGCCAAGTCCGAGATCTTTGACTTTATGGCGGAGGACGGAGAGATCTGTTTGAACGGTGAAGACGATAAGCTGTCTGCACTGCAGGAGATAAAAGGGCATAAGCCGCACTTTTTCGGGTTTGGCAGCACACCGGGGCAGGAGGCCTGGACAGACGGAATTGTGAGCCGGGGCCTCTGGGGAAGCGACGCCGTCCTGCATATGGGAGAGGGGACGGAAAGGATCCATGTGCCGCTTCCCGGTGTCCATATGGTGTTGGACGCCGCCGCCGCTGCCTGTGTGGCGGGGCTTTTTGGACTGACAAAAGAGCAGATTGCGGAGGGAATCCGAAAGACGGCTCCTGTCAGCGGAAGAAATCATCTGGTGCGCTGCCGGCAATACACTCTGATAGATGACTGCTACAATGCAAATCCCGACTCCATGAAAAAGGCGCTGGATCTTCTGGCGCTGGCGGACACGGAGAAAACGGCTATTCTGGGAGATATGTTCGGGCTGGATCCGGAGCATGTGCGGGAATACCACCGGCAGACGGGACTTTACGCCGTGCAGAAAGGGATACAGCGTATCCTGTGTGTGGGAGAGTTCTCAAAGCATATGTTCGACGCTGCCCGCACCGAAGCGGCAGGAACCGTGCAGACGGTATATTTCCCCACGCTTGAGTCGTGTCTTGAGGCGCTGTCGGCCCAGCGGGAAAAGTACGTTCCCCAAGGGTGCACGGCGCTGATCAAGGCCTCCCATGCAATGGAGTTCGAGAAGATACTGGAGCTTCTTAAAGAAGACTGATCTGGAAAATAAAAACTTATGAAAATCTTAATCCTTTTTTGACGGCGGAGTGGTATGCTGTTAAGGATTAAGATTTTTTATATTGGGGGAATGCAGATGAGCGAGAAGATTCTGGTAGTGGACGACGAGCAGGAGATCGCGGATCTGGTGGCGCTTTACCTGAAAAATGAAGGGTTTCAGGTCTTTCAATGCGGCTCGGGCGCCGATGCCGTCAAAATGATCGAGCAGGAAAGGCTGGATCTTGTGATACTGGACGTGATGCTGCCGGGCATGGGCGGAATGGAAGTCTGCCGGAAGATCCGGGAACATCACAATTACCCCATCATTATGCTGACGGCCAAGGGGGAAGAGACGGATAAGATCACCGGCCTTACCCTGGGGGCTGACGATTATATCACAAAGCCTTTTCTGCCTCTGGAGCTGGTGGCGCGGGTTAAGGCTCAGCTGAGGCGTTACAAGCGCTATAATACGGCAGGGGAGCAGGAAGATGAGGAGGTCGTGGTGTCGGGGCTTGTCCTGAACAGCAAGACGCACGAATGTTTCCTGAACGAAAAGCCTCTGAGCCTGACGCCCACGGAATTTTCCATTCTCTGGATCCTCTGTACCCGAAAGGGCTGCGTTGTCAGCGCAGAGGAGCTGTTCCACATGATCTGGGCGGATGAGTATTATACAAAAAACAACAATACCATTACGGTGCATATCCGGCATCTTCGGGAAAAAATGGGGGATTCCTTTGAAAACCCCAAATACATCAAAACAGTATGGGGGTGTGGTTACAAAATTGAAGGATAAATGGAAACGTCTGGGCATTACCGTGCTTCTGCTGGTCCTGGGGCTTATGGCCTGCAGGATGGCGCTGGTACTGCTCGACCAGTTCATGAACGGTTTTTTTGTGGATTGGTTCGAGGAAAATTACGTAATGCAGAAATGGACTTCACTGGATGAAAACGGAGCAGGATATTACACAAAATTGATCCGCTGGGGGATGGTAAAGGAGCTGCTTTTGAAAGTGCTGATCGTCCTGGTGTTTGCGGTGATCCTGACAGTGCGCACCGTATCCATTTTCTATGCGGATTATCGGGAAAGAAAAGCGCTGCACAGTGCGGGACGGATGATCGGGGAGTATATGCGCCACGACAGGGAGGCCGGAGATGTCTTTCCGCCGGCTTATGCGGAAGTGGCGGCACAGATGACGGAGATCAGATCCGGAATACAGAGGCAGGAGCAGCTGCTGCGGGAAGAAGCCGGGCGCAAGAACGACCTGATCACATATCTGGCCCATGATCTGAAGACGCCCCTTACTTCTGTGGTGGGCTACTTAAGCCTGCTGGAGGAGGCGCCGGACATGCCGGAGGCGCAGAAAGCGAAATACGTGCACACCGCGCTCAACAAGGCCCTGCGGCTGGAGAGCTTGATCAACGAATTCTTTGAGATCACCCGCTATAATCTGCAGCAGATCGTCCTGGAAAAGGAAACCGTGGATCTGTCGTTTCTGATGGTCCAGCTGACGGATGAATTCTATCCCATACTCGCCGCCCACGGCAATACTGTGCGCCTGGAGCAGGACGGGAAGCTCACTGTCAGCGGAGACGGGGAAAAGCTTGCCCGCGTGTTCAACAATATTTTAAAAAATGCGGTGGCGTACAGCTATCCGGGCACGGAGATAGAGATCCTGTGTGAAAAAAAGGATCATATGGTGCGGATCCGTTTCCGCAACAGGGGAAAGACGATCCCCCGCCAGAAATTGGAGGCTATTTTTGAAAAATTTTTCCGGCTGGACGACGCCAGGAGCACCAACACCGGCGGGGCCGGGCTGGGACTTGCCATTGCCCGCGAGATCGTCAGCCTGCATGGCGGGACCATAAAAGCGGAGAGCGCCGATGAGGTGACAGTCTTTACCGTGGAGCTTCCGCAGTAAGCGCATTTATTTTTTCTTAGGAAAGAAACAATATATTTTTAAAGTATCCGCCGCCGTGGCTTTCTATGATGAGAAAGGTATGAAAGTACCGTAAAAGTAAGTCATGGGAGGCGGCGCATAAGATGAAAAAGCAAAAACGCAGAGGACGAAAGTCACGCGGTTCAAGAAAGCTTCTGACAGCGGGCTATGTGCTCCTGATTCTGTGCAGCTGCTGCATTTGCTGTAAGCTGCTGGAGACAGAGATTCCGGAGACGCATTTGAGAACGGTATGGCCGGAGCCGGCCGTGGAAAGACAGCTTCCTGTGGAAAAAGCTGTAAACCTGGACGGGCTGTACAGCCAGTATGCTGTCCTGATGGATGCGGAGACGGGGCAGGTACTGGCGGAGAAGAACGGCGGGGAGCGGATCTATCCGGCGTCCATGACAAAGCTGCTGACGGCGCTGGAAGCGGTGGAGCATACAGAGAGCTGGGGCGGATCTGTAAAGATCCCGCCGGATATCTTTTCTGAGCTCTATGCGGAGCATGCGTCCCTGGCAGGCTTTGAACCGGGGGAAAAGGTAATGCCGGAGGATCTCCTGTATGGTATGCTGCTGCCCTCCGGGGCCGAATGCTGCAGCGCATACGCCATGTATCTGGCGGAAGATGAGGAGACCTTTACGGGCTGGATGAACGGGAAAGCGGAAGAACTGGGCATGGATTCCTCCCATTTTACAAATACATCGGGGCTTCATGAGGAAGAGCATTACTCTACCGCCAGAGATATTGCTGTCCTGCTCAGGGCGTGCATACAAAATGAAATCCTCCGCAGGGCCCTGTCCGCGGAGAGCTTTCAGACCATATCCACCGCACAGCATCCTCACGGGCTGAACCTGCAGAGTACCCTGTTTCAGACAATAGAGACGGACCCGGACTTAAGTGCAGAGCTGGAGAGCCTTAAGGCGTCCCAGGTGACTCTGCTGGGAGGCAAGACCGGTTACACTTCCGAGGCGGGACTGTGCCTTGCGAGCTTTGCAAGGGTGGGGGACCGGGAATACATTCTGGTGACGGCCAAGGCGGATGGGAACCATTCTACAGAGCCGTACCACATTATGGATGCCCTGAAAGTGTATGCCCGGATAGGGGAAAACCTTTAGAAGTATTCTTCCTTCAGCTGGAAATACCGTCTGGAGATGATTCCGCTCACATAAGTTCCGGGAGCTTTCCGCACGTCCTTTTCCAGCCTGTCCATATAGACAGGTTCTTCAAATGCAATGACCGTGCGCGTCTTTTTGATCCTGGGAAGATGGTCTTCGAACACGCCGGCGGAATTCACGATCACCATGGGAATTACGGGAACTTTGCCTTTCTCCGCGATCTTAAAGCTGCCGTCGTGGAAAGGCAGGAACGTATCGTTCACCTTGTTGCGGGTGCCCTCGGGAAAGATACAGAGGGAAATGCCGCTTTTTACCTCCTCGACGCCCTCGAGAATGGTCTTCAGGCCCTTTTTGATATCGGAGCGGTCCAGAAACAGGCAGTGGATATACTTCATCCACAGGTTCAAGAGAGGGTAGCGCAGCATTTCTACTTTCGCCACATATCCGGTAATTCCGGGGAAAACCGGGCATGAGAGCACTACGTCAAAGTAGCTCCGGTGATTGCCCACATACAGTACGGCGGTGTCTCTGGGAATGTTCTCTGTGCCCAGGACGATCAGGTCGGTGCCGGCCAGGCGCCTGATGCAGCGAAAGCCCCAGTCCACAATGGCCTTGGAGCTTTTGTCCCTCAGACCGGGATTTTTCTTTCCGATGAGCCATTCCGCGAACAGCACGGGGATAGATAAAATTAAGAATAACAGCAAAAAAAACACAATAACAAGAAATCGAATCATGCCTTTTCTCCAATTCCGGAATTTTATGGGAAAGCTGCCATAGGGGCGAACGGCTGCACGTATCCGCGCCGGCCATAGGAAGCGGCGCTTTCCGATAAGTTATCATATCATAAAAGAGCCTTTCTGTACATAGAATGGAGTAAAACAATAAAGGTTTGTGTGAGCGGGTTGAGAAGATATCCTATAAAATCATCCACGGCCCAAAAGGCGCTGTGTCTGCTCCTGGCAGGCTGTATCATGCTCCTGTCGGGCTGTACTGTTTTGAGCGAAGAGAAAATAAAGCTGAGAGATCTGGAATTTACAGTGCTCAGTGAAGAGAAGATACCGGATGAGCTGATGACGATCCTGGAGGAAAAAAAGAACGCTCCCTTTCAGATCACATACAGCGATAACGAATTTCTCTACATATGCGTGGGCTACGGGGAACAGGAGACAGGAGGCTACAGTATCGCGGTCAATGACCTTTATCTGACGGAGGCCAATATCTGTGTCAACACCAGCCTGCTGGGGCCGGAACCCTCGGACAGGGGCAATAAGACGCCCTCCTATCCTTATATCGTGCTGAAGACAGAGTTCTTGGAGCAGACAGTGATATTTGAATAGGTTATGCTTCTCTGACTTCCTTTTCGGAAAATAATATGATAAAATATCCTTATTCACGGCCGGCGGGCGATGAGCGCCACATCGGGAACAGGCCGGAATAAGGAGATGCTCTCATGCTGCTTATCAGAAACGGATATATGATAGATCCCAAGTCCGGCCGGGAGGGCAATAGCGATATCCTCGTGGATAAGGGGAGGATCGTGCAGATCGGAGAAAGGCTGGACCGGCCCGGGGGACGCTGCCAGGTCATCGATGCGGAGGGGCTGATCGCGGCTCCGGGGCTGGTGGATGTTCACGTGCATTTCCGGGAACCGGGATTTACCCAAAAGGAGGACATTACCACCGGCGCAAAAGCGGCGGCCAGGGGCGGCTTTACGTCCGTGGTGCTGATGGCCAATACCAAGCCGGCGGCGGACAATCCGGAGACTGTGAAATATGTGCTGGACCGGGGGCGTGAGACCGGGATCCATGTGTATACCTGCGCCAATGTGACGGTGGGAATGCAGGGGAAAAGCCTGACTCAAATGCCGGAGCTGGCGGCTGCGGGGGCGGCAGGTTTTACCGATGACGGAATGCCGCTGCTGGATCCGGAACTGGTGCGCCATGCTATGGAGAAAGCGAAAGAGCTGGATCTGCCTTTGAGCTTTCATGAGGAGGATCCGGGCCTGATCTCTGAGAACGGTATCAACCGCGGGGAGGCCAGCCGGAAGCTTGGGATCGGCGGTTC
>CANRMK010000128.1 GCA_947631715.1 uncultured Acetatifactor sp. | reverse complement strand
AGTTCAGCCTTTCTCTTGCAAGTCACGCCCGGTACTGCCGATGTTCTCCACTACCCCTGTCGATAAATCAGTTTCTTGACTCGGTGATACAGGCCTGTGAACATTCTGCTCTCCGCCAGGGCGCTTCTAAGCGGCGCCAGCGTGCAGGCCATCATAGCCCGGCAGCGGAAAAGCTCCCCCTTTTCCATATAGGCCTCCGTGATCTGCCTGTGCTCCTGCCTGTCCCGCTCCCGATTCTCCCGGCTCTCCGAATAGCCCCCGCCCTCGTAAGAGGAGACCGGAAAACCCATGTGTACGAACTTGGCCCCGCCCCGGTAAAAGCACCAGAGAAAATGATCATAATCCGCCCTGATCCGGTACTGCAGAGCAAAAGGCTTCTCCCGGCAGAGCGCGGCGCCGTAAAAGCAGGACTGATGGCAGGGAATGTTCCGGTAGCAGGTAAAGCCTGTGATCTTCGGCGGAGAGGCGATCATCACCCGGTTCTTCTCACTGAGCGTGTCCCCGTATAACACCAATCTCTCCATATCAGCTCCGGCTTTTTCCTGCCCTGCAGCTGCCGCCTTGGTCCGCTCCAGCACTCTCTCGTCCGCAAACACGTCCCCGCAGTTCAAAAACAGCAGAAAATCCCCTGACGCATGCTGCACCGCCTGGTTCATGGCGTCATAGATCCCCCGGTCCCTCTCCCGGAATACGGCTGTCCGATCCTGAAAGTTCCTCCGCTCCTCCAGCAAAGTCTCCAGGGCGCCGTCCCTGCTGCCGCCATCCTTTATGATCACCTGAAAGTCCTTACAGGTCTGCCCGAAAATGCTGTCCATTGTCTTCTTTAACTTTTCCCCCGGATCCAGACAGACCACGATAATCGAAAACATCATCCTGCAAAGCCCTCACAGTCATCTATCCTTACGCCGGCCGGCATTTTCCCTCTGCACGGCAGCGCAGATCTGAACTTCCCACCCTATATATGACGTTTGCGGCTCAGCAGCCAGAAACTTCCCGCCGCCAGCGCCAGAAATCCCACACATGCCGGCCAGCCGGACAGCCCTGCCGCCGCAAGAGGCGTATAGCTGATGGAATAGGCCAGCAGATTGGCGATCATATGCACGGCCAGCGCAGCCTTAAAGTCCCCGAAATACTCATAGGCATATACGATCACACAGCCCATGAGAAACCCATAGATCCCCTGCACGGAATTCATGTGATACATGCCGAAGAACACCGCGGAAAGCAGCATGGCAGGCCTGATCTTCAACATCCTGCGCAGGCGGCCGTAAATCACTCCCCGAAACAGCAGCTCCTCAGCTATGGGCGTGACCAGCCCGTAAGCCGCCAGGCCGAGCGCCGGCGCCGCAGAATACTGATCCTGGGACACTGCCTGATACGTCTCGGAAAACCGCACAAAGCCGGACAGCTCCATCAGCAGATTCAACCCCATGACGGAACCCACCGTCAAAGTCCCCAGCAGCAGAAAATTCCCTTTGGGTTCCTGCTTCAGGTGCAGAAGCCTCATATCGTCCGCCGTGATCTCCAGCTGTCTTAACGCTGTCTTCCAGATCACCGCCGCCCCTGCGAGAAAACCGATCACTGCGGCAACAGTCCCGGCATTGCCCGTAAGCCCTGTCAGCATTCCGGATTCCTCCCTGACGAACCAGAACGCCCCGCCCCTTAAAACGCTTCCTGCCGCCGCAAAGGCTGTAAGCGCCGCCTGCTGCCCTAAATTTCTCACCATCCAGAACAGCAGAAGCGGAAACAGCACCCTCCAGATCCGCTGAAACGGAGTGCCCGCGGGCTGTTCCTCGCTCCCCCGCAGCAGGAATTTTTTCAGTTCCTCCACAGAGCGGACAATATAGTCCGCTTTTGCCTGCTTCAGCTCCTCCATGCTTCCATACCCGTATGTAACGGCCACGCTCTCTATGCCCTGGGCCTTTGCTCCCTCCACATCAAAGCATCGGTCCCCGATCATATATACCTGATCTTTCTCCACGGGTCCGTCCCCGAACAGCTGCCGGAGCGCTTCCTCCACCACTTCATCCTTATTTACCCGGGTTCCGTCCAGTTCGCTGCCCACCACTGCCTTAAAATATCCGTCAATGTGAAAATGCTCCAGGATCCTCTCCACAAAGACCGTGGGCTTGCTGGAGGCCACCGCCAGGCACATTCCCCTGGAATTCAGCTCTGCAAGCATCTTTGGGATTCCCTCATAGAGCCTGTTCTCAAAGATCCCCGTATCCCGAAACCGCTCCCGGTATTTTTCCACCGCTTTCTGTGCCTGCTCCGCGCTCATACCGTAAAATTTCATAAAGCTGTCCGTCAGCGGCGGGCCGATAAAAGGCTCCAGCTTATCCAGATCCGGCTCCTCAATGCCGAAAGACTTCAGCGCATATTGTACGCAGGTGGTGATTCCTACCTTGGGATCCGTCAGGGTACCGTCCAGATCAAACAGCAGATATTTCTTCATTCCCGCACCTCCCCAATCCTTTCACCGCGGCCTCCGGCTCACCGGCCCCATAGGAAGCC
Organism: uncultured Acetatifactor sp.; assembly: GCA_947631715.1. Taxonomy (GTDB): domain Bacteria; phylum Bacillota; class Clostridia; order Lachnospirales; family Lachnospiraceae; genus Acetatifactor. The sequence goes on along the minus strand of CANRMK010000128.1, from coordinate 4,361 downwards.
CCGGAAAGGATCAAAAGCTCTGAATCTGGTCGGAAGCCTCATCAGAGGTCTTTTCCAGCTTCCTGATCGTAACGTCATAGCCCACGGCTTCGTTGACCTGCACATGGACAGTCTCCCCCTCTTTTCTCCCAAGGAGCGCTTTCCCCAGGGGGCTTTCGTTGCTGATCAGGTTCTCCAGAGAGTTCCCCCGCACCGTAGTCACGATCTTATAGGTCTCCACTGTACCGTCATCTGTAAACTCTACCGTCACAGTGTTGTTGATTCCCACCTCATCTGCCGCGGACTGGTCGGATATCACCTTTGCCGTCCGGATCATCCTTTCCAAATAGCGGATCCGGCTTTCATTCTGATTCTTCACCTTTTTTGCCGCATGATATTCAAAATTCTCGCTGAGATCGCCGTGGGCCCTGGCAGTCTTAACGTCTTCCAAAGCCTGCGGCCTGACCACCAGCTTCCGGTACTCGATCTCTTCCTGCATCTTTTTGATGTCTCCAGAAGTCAATTCGTCATACATAATTTTCAAAGCCTCCTGCCCGGTTCCTGCCGGGCTCACATTGCCGCCTCCGGGCGGCGCCATTCTCAGGCGAGAAAATCCCCCTGCCTCTCACCCCAGCTTCAGCCCATACACTAACGCCGCAGACAGGATGATCTGGATGATCGCATAGCGGAATACCGTCTGCTCGTTGGACCATTTCCACACTTTCCTGACATGATCGTGCAGCGGCGTCCTGATATTTTTCAGAATGCGGATCTTGAAAAAGCGGAGCAGAAAAACTTTCACAAGCCCCAGCCCGCCGTCCAGGATCAGTACAAGCGCCGCCGGGATATACAGAAAGGGAGAACCCGTCTTTAAGATGGCGATGCTGATAAACAGCCCCATGGAGCGGGATCCCGCGTCCCCCATCATCAATCTGCTGGGAGTGGCGTTGAACCACAGATACCCCAGGATACACACCGCAAACAGCTGGGTCAGATAAGGGAAATACCCCTCCGTCCCCAGCACCTTATACAGAGTGCCGATGGTCATCACTGTCACGATCCCGAGAGTGCCCGAAAGCCCGTCCACTCCGTCGGCGCAGTTCGTAACGTTCACGGAGCCCCAGACCAGAATGACCGTAAGCAGGGCAAACAGCGCCCGGGGAATCACGATCCTCACGTCCGCAAAAGCCAGATTGACCGCGCTGTCATTATGGCGCAGATAATTCATTGCCACCAGCGCCGCCACGCACAGATCCAGGAAGCCCTTTTTATACTCCCCCCAGGGGATCTTTGACGCATCGTCCAGAAATCCCGTCATCATACAGATCACAAGGAGGATCAGATATATGACCAGTTCCTCGTCCACAGGCACAAAGAGAAACGCCGCGGCTGTAAACACCAGCACAAAAATGATACCCGCTCCTCTCGGCTTCCCGGCGGAAAGATTCCCCGCGAAAGCATATTCCCTGCCTCCGTCCCGGGGCAGGATCCCCTGCAGCTTTGCCGTTGCCGCCACTGTTGCCGCGAACGCGGCAAGTATGCCGGCCAGCGCCATAAAAGGCTCATAGCCCTCAGGTATCAAATAATACAGCATGCTCACTTCTCCTTTATTCTATCCGCCCTGACTGCGTCTGTCTGCACTCTTCCCTGTCCGTGCCTGCAATCCCTTTACAAACGGACAACTATTGTAATCATAGCATAAATTACTCTGAGATGCAAATTTGCCCAAATGCTCGGTTATCTAACAAAGGATCCCGGAATTCACTGCATTTCCGAGATCCTTTGCCAATTAGAACTATGTTTTCCCCGATTAATTTCCACCATTATTCATTGATCTGCCAGTGTCCGTAACGTCTACCTCCGACACGTTCAATTCGTTTTTCTTTCTTTAACACATTCATATATCGTACCAATGTTCTCCTAGCGATTCCGACCTGTTCCGACAATTGGTCAAGCGTTATTTCAGGTTTTCTGCTTATTTCATCTATAATCCTAAGTGCCACAGTGTCATCTATAGTGCCATCATCCTTGGCACTTTGGCCTTTTTGAACTTTAGGCCAATCTATAAGTGCACTTTCCAGCGCCTGGAAACGGATCCGCAATGTAGTCCCTGTCAACTCATATACTGGAAGCTCCGCTCCTATATTCTGACATTCATCGCAAATCTTCTGAATTCCCTGTCCCCAATTCTCAATAAATCCTGCACGATAAAACACTCTGGCAATATCCGGGTTATAAGGTTTAGAATCATGTGGCTCCATCAGTGTACCAACAGTCCAGCCTTCAGGCAGAATACAGCTGTTGCTTATAGTAATAGCATCGTCCATAATACGTATTTGTATCGGAGTGCCATACATATAACAATTGTGTGCGATGGCATTATAGACAGCCTCACGAATAGCTTCTCGGGCAAAAGGATATTCTTCAACTCTTATATCATGTTCATAGCTAATTTTCGCCTTCAAATACATCTGATAAATCAGATCGATCACCTTGCTTGTATTTACAATCAACGATTCTTCAAGATCATTATGATAAATAACCCTGCCTCTCTCGTCAAACTTCCCAACCTTAATAAAACTTCCATTCTGGATCATCTCCGGATCATTATAAAACAGAAGCACTGCTGATCTTTTTAGTTTTCCATCCACCATCAAATGCAACTTCTGCAAAAGTTCTTCATTGGAAACATTCAATTCCGCCTCTGTCATACGCTTCTTTCTCAAAGCTTCACGGCGGAAAATCTTGAAGCTTTCATCATCCAGATCATCTACTGTAATATTATCAACGGTGACATCCTCCCATCGGAAACCCGTTTTTTGCATAATAAACTCCGACAGCGCAATCCCCGTCAGCTGCTGCTTGGTGGCACCACTTCGATAATGAAATTCACCATGATAGCTGATGGGAAAAGCACTTGGTTTAACTTTAATCTCCAAGTAATCTTTCCCGCCTTTTGTATGTTTATTCACATCAGCAACAATCCCCAGGCCTGACTGAATTTTGTTCGGAATGTCTTCCAGCAATTTCTTGACGTTCTGAACACCTACAACAGTACCGGCATCATCGATACCGATATAAATGGTACCACCCTGAGCATTGGCAAAACCACACACCCATTTCAAGTATTCATCCCGCCAGGCTTCCTTATATTCGATGTTTTGACTTTCTACCATAAACAATTACCTTCCATGCAAAAAGGAGACTATAATAATATTTTTCACTTTAGTACCAACAATAGCCGATATAGCTGATTTTAAAGCATTCTCAAACATTATGCAACAATTAAAAAGCACTCGTTAATTCATTCACCATACATCATCCCCATTTCATTCCCTTAGACTTTCATCGACTTACAGAGCATTATATAACTAAAAGTGAATCTAATATAGATAGTATATATTTTATGCAATAAATAAAATTAAGATTGTGATTTCAAATGATTTTATATATAATTATAGTGGAATTTAACTTGGACAAAATTTCAGAGGCAGAAATCAAGTTTTTATGGACTGATGGCGCACAGCGGGATATACAAAGAATGGTTCTGGTTCAGCAAAATGAAGTAATGGAAAGGGAAAGCTATGAAAAAACTGAAAGTAATGAATGCATTTCAAATCAAACTATTGATGACATTTTTAATGCTTTTGGATCATTTACGCTATATTCAAGGACTCACATCACCTGAAGCGGCCTCCTTTTTTACTCTGATTTCCCGATGCGCAGCTCCTATGTTTGCCTATTTAGCGGTAGAGGGAGTCCGTCATACCCGTGATTTGAAAAGATATTGCATTCGTTTGTCTGTTATGGCAGGTATCATGTTTGCCGGCAATGCAGTGTTAAATATGTTTTTCAGAACCTTTTCCGGATCTTTGTCTGCTGTTGAACAAAGGAAACTGCTGATAAATCATAATGCCTTTTTTACACTGGCGCTGGGCGTGCTTACGATAGCGCTGATTCTGAAAGCAAAAGAAGAACACAAAAGAAAGCTTTTTTATGTGATTCCTGCAGTATGTTTTGTTACAGGGTTCCTTTATGGGGAATGGGGAACTGTGCTTTTACCCTTTATGATGTTAGAATATTTTGCAAAAAATAAAAAAAGACTTCGTTTGCTGGGATATGGAATCATTGAGGTGATAGCTCTCCTCTTGCCGTTCAGTGAACCGTTTTACTTTTTAGTGTTCCCGTTTATTTTACTGTATAATGGCCAAAGAGGACCAAAGAACCGTTTTAGCAAATATTTCTTTTACGTATTCTATCCTTTGCATTTGTGGATCATCTATCTGGTGAATTTTATAATTACAATGAATTAAGGATAATTTATGTAAAATTGTGTTGCAATTTGTTATTGTAATATAGTATAATTAGCAATCATGAATGAG
>CANRMK010000127.1 GCA_947631715.1 uncultured Acetatifactor sp. | reverse complement strand
CTCCGGCTTATATCCGCGCAAAAAGAGCCTGCCTATCTGACCATCAGTATATGCAGACTCCCTGAACTTTATGTTTTCTAGCCTATGTTTTTCTGCCTAAAATGGACATGTCACCAGAATATATCGTTGACATTGTCATGCAATATATTATAATTGAGCTAATTCATCAAAGGAGATAATCGATATAATGGTGATGGATGAACAGCTTCTTTATGATGCATTAAGGGAAATAGCGGAGGCGATTGGCGATTCCAATTACAATCCTATCTCAACAAGCCTGTTATGTATGGGACATGGAATCAGCTTTGACCAAAAAGGAAAAATCATAGTCGCATTTAACCAAGTGCTGCGAGAAAAGGAATTTGAGGATTTATCGGTCGAAGATTTTAGAAAAGCGCTTGAAGCAGTTGTTCCGGATGCAAAGGATTTTGCCGACGTGGTGGTCATTGCTTTTATCAAGGCATTTGCCAGAAATCATATTGCTGAATTAGTGCCTTTTGCCAGAACTTTAGATCAGGAGAAAAAATATGGATGTTAAAATCATTGAGATTGACGCAGCAGCCGCAACAAACGAGGAATGGCAAGCGATTATGGCTGAGAAACTGAAAACGGCATCTCGTTTTGAAATTCATTGCTGGAATGAGGAACAACATGAAATAGCGGAGGCGCTGCAATGGGGAGTGAGCAAGTGCCATAGCTGGAGAAACGGATCGGTGATTGAGGGCGAGGTGACGAAAGAATTTGCGGATTATATCCTCTCTCTGCCAAAGCCCGATGACACGGCAATCTACAACAAGATGACGCCGTTCTTTTCCATCTTTTTGGATAATGGTTTTTCCTCGGAGCATTATGGAACAGAATTAAATCAAGCGCTTTCAAATGAGCAGTTTGGATCACAGAACCGATAATTCAAAGGAATTTTATTGACAAAGTGGTTGTATAGCATTATTTCATGTTGGGTTTGAAAGTTAAATATTTGAGATAGAAAACAGGAAATTATAACAGTTTCCTGTTTTTTATGCGCAAAATTAAATTCATCACTTGACAATGTTGCATAGATATGGCAACTACATTAGTACAGGTCAGAACTAAAAGAGCCGCCAAAGCTCTGCAGGAGTTGAGCAACGCTGCCATGGAAAATGGCACTTCAGAGATAACTTTGGACGAAATAAATGCTGATATAGAGGCGGTAAGAATATCAAGCATTTCCCCATAAAATCCTATGTTGTTACTCCTAAAGAAATGCTTGATATTATGCATAAAGAATGAGCAAAGTTTGATTGCTTACTCAAACTTTACTTTCAAACTTCCGTTTCACCGCCATTCTGGAACCGCACATTTACAATTGTGCGATATCCACCAGCGTCAGTCTGCTGCTGGCATTTTCCAGGCTGGTCACCAGAGCGTTTGCGGTATCCAGCGCAGTGATGCAGTAAACGCCGGTCTCAATGGCGGTGCGCCGGATCAGGAAACCGTCCCTGGACTTGTCCCTGCCCTGGGTGGGGGTGTCGATGACCAGATCGATCTTGTGGCCCAGGATCAGGTCCATGACCGTAGGCGACTCCTGGGAGATCTTGTTCACCTTTCTGGCTTTCACTCCCGCGTCATTCAGCGCCGCCGCAGTGCTCCTGGTGGCGTAGATCGTGTAGCCCAGCTTCTCGAACCGCCGTCCGATTTCGATGGCCTCTCCCTTATCCGCATCCTTTACGGTGATGATCATATTCTTGTATTTGGGCAGGTTCACCCCGGCACCCAGAAAAGCCTTGTACAGGGCCTCGTTAAAGTCCTTTGCGATCCCCAGGCACTCGCCGGTGGATTTCATCTCGGGCCCCAGACTGATCTCCGCCCCCCGGATCTTCTCAAAGGAGAACACCGGCATTTTGATGGCGTAATAGTCCGCCTCCGGCTGCAGACCGGGCTCATAGCCCAGCTCCCGTATGGTCTTTCCGATGATGACCTCCGTGGCCAGATCCACGATAGGGATCCCTGTCACCTTGCTGATATAAGGCACCGTCCGGGAGGACCGGGGATTTACCTCGATGACATACACGTCCTCGCCGATGGCGATGAACTGAATATTGATCAGGCCCTTTACGTGGAGAGCCCTGGCCAGCCGTCTGGTGTACTCGGCTATCTTTTCTTTCACCGGCCTTGTGATGGTAGGCGCAGGATATACGGAAATGCTGTCCCCAGAGTGTACGCCGGTGCGCTCGATATGCTCCATGATGCCGGGAATCAGAATGTCTGTGTCGTCACAGACCGCGTCCACCTCGATCTCCTTGCCCTGGAGGTACTTATCCACCAGAATAGGGTGATCCTGGGCGATCCGGTTGATGATGGCCATGAACTCTTCGATTTCCTGATCAGAAATGGCGATCTGCATGCCCTGGCCGCCCAGCACATAGGAGGGACGCACCAGCACAGGATATCCCAGGCGGTTCGCCACCTCTTTCGCCTCCTCGGCAGTGTACACGGTTCCGCCCGCAGCCCGGGGGATATGCGTCTCCTCCAGGATCCTGTCGAACAGCTCCCTGTCCTCGGCGGCGTCCACGTCCTCCGCCCTGGTTCCCAGAATGGGCACGCCCATCTTCATCAGACTTTCCGTAAGCTTGATGGCCGTCTGACCGCCGAACTGCACCACTGCCCCGTCCGGCTTCTCGATATCCACCACAGACTCCACGTCCTCCGGGGTCAGGGGTTCAAAATAAAGCTTGTCCGCGATGTCAAAGTCCGTGCTGACAGTCTCCGGGTTATTGTTGATGATAACGGTCTCATAGCCCGCCTTGGAAAAGGCCCAGGTGGCATGTACGGAACAATAGTCGAACTCGATCCCCTGTCCGATGCGGATCGGGCCGGAACCCAGCACAAGCACCTTTTTCCTGCCCGCAGAGCCTATGGCTTCATTCTCCCCGCCGTAAACGGAATAATAGTAAGGTGTGGAGGCTGCAAACTCCGCCGCACAGGTGTCCACCATCTTATATACCGCCCGGATACCGTTCTCATGGCGCATGGCCTTAATATCCGCCTCGGACTTACCGGTATATCTGGCAATCACATTGTCGGGGAACTCCATGCGCTTGGCCTCTCTTAAAAGCTCCGGCGTCAAGGCACGGCTCTTCAGGGCCTGCTCCATCTCTACCAGAGCGGCTATCTTATCGATGAACCAAACATCAATCATGGTGATTTCGTGAATTTCTTCATAGCTCAAGCCCTTGCGGACAGCCTCGGCGATCACCCAGATCCTCTGGTCATCCACCACTTTCAGCCTCTCCCGCACCTCCTCCGGGGTCAGGGCGCTGAAATCATAGCTGTCGAGACAGTCCACGTGCTGCTCCAGGGAACGGATGGCCTTCATCAGCGCTCCCTCGAAATTACTGCAGATGCTCATCACCTCGCCGGTGGCTTTCATCTGTGTCGTCAGAGTCCGCTTTGCCGTAATGAACTTATCAAAGGGCAGCCTTGGTATCTTTACCACACAATAGTCCAGCGCAGGCTCAAAGCTGGCATAAGTCTTTTTTGTGATGGCGTTCTTGATCTCGTCCAGGGTATAGCCCAGGGCAATCTTTGCAGCCACCTTTGCGATCGGGTAGCCTGTGGCCTTGGATGCCAGCGCCGAGGAACGGCTCACCCTGGGGTTTACCTCGATGACGCAATATTCAAAGCTGGTGGGATGCAGGGCAAACTGCACATTGCAGCCGCCGGTGATCTGAAGTTCGTTTATAATGTTCAGCGCCGAGGTCCTCAGCATCTGATATTCCTTATCGCTCAAGGTCTGTGAGGGGGCCACCACGATGCTGTCTCCCGTATGGACGCCCACAGGATCGATATTCTCCATGTTGCAGACTGTGATACAGTTGCCGGCGCTGTCCCGCATTACCTCATATTCGATCTCTTTCCAGCCTGCGATACAGCGCTCCACAAGCACCTGTCCCACTCTGGACAGACGCAGGCCGTTTTCCAGGATTTCCTCCAGCTGTGCCTGATTATGGGCGATTCCGCCGCCGGAGCCCCCCAGGGTGTACGCAGGGCGCAGGACCACCGGATACCCGATGGTGTTGGTAAACGCCACGCCGTCCTCCACATTTTCCACTACCTTTGAGGCGGCGCAGGGCTCGCCGATGCGCTCCATCAGATCCTTAAACTCCTGGCGCCCCTCGGCGTTTCGGATGGTGGCCGCGGTGGTGCCCAGAAGCTTTACATTGTGTGCGGCAAGGAAACCGGATTCCTCCAGCTCCATGCCCAGATTCAATCCCGCCTGGCCTCCCAGGGTGGGCAGGATACTGTCCGGCTTTTCTTTCTCTATGATCTGCTCCAGGACCGGTACTGTCAGCGGTTCGATATACACCTTGTCCGCAATGTCCCTGTCCGTCATAATGGTGGCCGGATTGGAGTTTACAAGGATTACCTCCACCCCCTCCTCTTTGAGGGAACGGCAGGCCTGGGTGCCCGCATAATCAAACTCCGCGGCCTGGCCGATGACAATAGGGCCGGAACCGATGACCATGACGCGCTTTACGTTGGGATTCTTAGGCATTGCAGTTCTCTCCTTTCATCATGGCGATAAACCGGTCAAAGAGATACCGGGAATCCTGGGGGCCGGGACATGCCTCCGGGTGGAACTGCACCGTAAAGATATTCTTTCCCGTGTAGGAAAGCCCCTCGTTAGTGCCGTCATTTACATTTACAAAAGCCGGGACCGCCACTTTTTTATCCAGCCTGTCCGTGTCCACCACATAGCCGTGGTTCTGGGAGGAGATGTACACCCGCCCGGTCTGTAAGTCTTTCACAGGGTGGTTTCCGCCCCGATGGCCGTACTTCATCTTGTGGGTATCCGCCCCTGCAGCCAGCGCCATGAGCTGATGGCCCAGACAGATGGCAAAAATGGGAATGTCCGTCTCATAGAGCTTACGCACTTCTTCTATAATAGAAACGCACTCTTTCGGATCGCCGGGGCCGTTGCTCAGCATAATGCCGTCGGGAGCGTCCGCGATGATCTCCGCCGCAGGGGTAAGCGCCGGGTACACCGTCACCTCGCAGCCCCGCTCCGCCAGGGAGCGGGCAATATTTCCCTTTGCTCCCAGATCCAGAAGCGCCACCTTAAGACCTGCACCGCTTAATTCTTTTACAAGCGAGGGCCTTAACTCCCGCACACCTTTTATATAAGCTTCCCTGTCGAATCGGGCCGAGCCAGAGAGAGGCCCATTCTGAGCCAGATCTGTAACGGGCGCCAGCCTGTACTTTTCCCTGCAGGTCACCTTTTCCACCACTTTTCCCGTAGTGTATGCCTTTAATCTCGGCAGTACCTCATCCAGGTCATAGTCATCATTGGTGGTGATCATGCCGTTCATGGTGCCCTTTTCCCGCAGGAGCTTTGTCAGGGCGCGGGTATCGATCCCGGCAATGCCCGGCACATTATGTTCCTCCAAAAACTGCTGTATGCTGCAGTCGTTTCTGAAATTGCTGGGAATGCGGGAGAGCTCCCGCACGATAAAACCGTCCGGCCAGGGTCTTGCAGATTCCATATCATCCCTGCAGATACCGTAATTTCCGATCAGCGGATAGGTCATGCATACGGCCTGTCCCGCGTAGGAGGGATCCGTCAGCACCTCCAGATACCCCGCCATGGAAGTGTTGAACACGATCTCACTGACCACTTCCCTGACGGCTCCGATCTGGATCCCCTCAAGAACCGTGCCGTCCTCCAAAATCAAAAACGCTTTCATACTGCCTCTCATTCCGCCGCCGGAGCGGCTTTCGTCTATCGCAGGCCCTATCCGCTCCCGCATGAGCGCAGGCTGCCGCAGACGATTGTCATTTTCTTCTCACTGTATTCGTTTTATTGTACCCCTAAGCTTCCCCCATTGTCAATATTTTAAATACCGCCGTATCGGCGTATACAAGCGGCTCGCTGTGGGCGAAGAACACTGTGCCGTCCGCGGGCGCGGCCAGCTGTTCCAGCGCTTCCCCCTCCTGGGTATCCACAATGCAGGCCAGAAGCTGCCCTTTCTTTACACTCTCGTTCACTCCGATAAAGGGCCGGAGGATCCCGGAGCAGGCCGGCCGCACCGACAGAAGCTCTCTGTCCGTAAAGACTCTCGGCGCCGAAGCTGTCTTTCCGTCCGCAGAATCTATGGTCTCTCCCGCCGCCCCGGCCTTAAGCAGACCCTCGGCGGCCATAAACCTCAAAATCCCCCGGATCAGCTCTTCCGCGCTCTCCTCATCGATGGAATCCGTTGCGGACCCATAGAGGCTGAAAGCGCGGGTCTCCCAGATCTGCCAGTTATAGTTGAGCGTAGCAGTGTCATAGGGCTTGGGAATCCGCAGTACCACATAGGGGAGCCCGAATTCCCCCGCTTTCTCCACGCTCTCATATCCCGTCTTCATCATCCGCACATGGGGGCTGAACTTTCCCGGCATATAAAAGGAAGCGAACTGGATCCCATACTCAAAGTCCTGAATCTGCTCAAATATTCCCGCCGCAATGCGCTGAGTCGTCTCACCCAGATCATATCCCGGAAACATTCTGTTGATGTCCGAATTGTCCGTAGGCCAGAAACGCTTTCCGATATTCATGGAACTGGGGTTCAACGAAGGGATCACCAAAATCTCCCTGTCCTCCCTCAAAAGCCCCCTGCTCTCCAGCTCTTTCAGCCTGCGCACCAGCTGGGAGCATGTGTAGATCTGCTGATATTCGTTTCCCCGCATACTGCCCGCCACGCACAGCGCCTTTTTTCCCTGTCCGAAGCGGTAGCCCCGGATCCGGAAATCGTCCCTGTACAGGGACGGTATGGTATATAACAACTCTTTTTTCATGTCGATCCTCACTAGACTTTCAATGTTTTGTCAGGATCCTGGCGATCAGCGATCCCTCGTCCACCACGGGGTATTCCCGGATGGTAAAGAGCCAGCCGTCCGCAGG
>CANRMK010000126.1 GCA_947631715.1 uncultured Acetatifactor sp. | reverse complement strand
AAGGTCCTTTTTGTGACGGCCAGGAGCCTTGTGATCCAGATGCTGGATCCGGAGGCGGACTATGAGACACTAGATTACGAGATCTGGCTGGACGGGGAGAGGTATCTAAGCTCCAATAAGACTGTGGAGACACTATACGGCCTGGAGCCTGACAGAACCTATGGGGTCCAGGCGGTCCGGGCCGGGCAGCGCTCTGAGGAGGTCAGAGTCACCACGGAACATGAATTTGTGACGCTGAACGTCAGGGACTTCGGGGCGAAAGGGGACGGTGTGTCCGACGATACCCTGTGTATTCAGGCGGCGATTCTCACCTGTCCTCCGGCGAGCCGGGTCCTGATCCCGGAGGGGACTTTCCGGTTTACCAATCTGTTCTTGAAGAGCAATATCACGCTGGAGATCGGAAAGGGCGCTGTGCTGGCGGCAATTCCCGACAAGCCCAGGTATCCTGTGCTGCCGGGGCGCATTGAGAGCTATGATGAAAAAGAGGAGTTCCTGCCCGCTACCTGGGAGGGGAATCCGCTGGATTCCTTTGCCAGTCTCCTCACGGGCATGTATGTGGAGAATGTGACGATCTGCGGGGAGGGCGTGCTGGACGGGTGCGCGGATTTTGACAACTGGTGGGATGTGGAGAAGCGCCAGGGAGATCCCGCGAGGCCCCGGATGATCTTTTTGAACCACTGCAAAAATGTGACGGTGCAGGGCATTACGGTAAAGAATTCCCCGGCGTGGAATCTGCTCCCCTACTTTTCGGAGCATTTGAAATTTTATGATCTGCATATTCAATCACCTGCAAATTCTCACAATACGGACGGGCTGGATCCGGAGTCCTGCACAGATGTGGAGATTGCCGGGATCCGTTTTTCCGTGGGGGACGACTGTATCGCGGTAAAGTCCGGGAAGCTGTATATGGGAAAGACCTACAGAACGCCCTCTAAGGATATCCTGATCCACCACTGCCTGATGGAAAAAGGGCATGGCGGTGTGACCATCGGAAGCGAGATCGCTGCAGGTGTGGAGAATATCCAGATCCGGAACTGCCGCTTTGTAGACACGGACAGGGGCCTGCGGGTCAAGACCAGGCGGGGCCGGGGAAGGGATTCCTATCTGCAGGGGATCCTCTTTGACCATGTGAAGATGGAGGGAGTGCATACGCCCTTTGTGATCAACGGCTTTTACTACTGCGGGCCGGACGGGAAGAGCGAATATGTGGCCACGAAAGAAAAGCTGCCCGTGGATGAGAGGACGCCCCGGGTGGGCGTTGTGACCATGCGGGACATAGTCTGTACGGACTGCCATGTGGCGGGAGTGTATTTTTACGGGCTGCCGGAATCTCCTATCGAGGGCGTTGTGATGGAAAACGTAAAGATTTCTTTTGCGGAGCATGCAAAAGAGGGACGGGCTGCCATGATGACGGGCTGTGAACCGGGGAGCCGAAAAGGAATCTTTATCCGGAATGCCGGGCGGGTCGTTCTAAAAAACGTGGAGCTGTCCGGGTATGAGGGGGAGCCTGCGGACATAGAGGACGTGGACGAATGGGAATGGACATAAAGTGGGATTTGTGCCGCCCGGAGACGGCATGGAGGTTAGCATGAGCCGAGAACCTAAGAGAAAAGATATGACTTCGGGGCGGATCGCCCTGCCGCTTGTAACTTTTACGATCCCGCTGGTGCTGGGCAATCTGTTCCAGATGACCTACAATGCCGTGGACAGCGTCATGGTAGGACGGTATGTGGGAGAGAGCGCCCTGGCCGCAGTGGGCACGGCGGCTCCCTTAATGAATATCGCGCTTCTGTTCATCAGCGGGCTGTGCATGGGAGCCAGTGTGCTCATGAGCTCCCAGTATGGGTCGGGGGATTACGATCTGCTCTCCCGGCAGATCAGCACAACATTTCTTGCGGGAAGCGCCTTTGCGCTGATGTTTTCCCTGGCGGCCATACTGTTCACGAGGCCGCTTTTATGGCTGATCCGGGTGCCGGACGAGGTCATGGGGGAGGCTGCGCTGTATCTTCGCATTATCTTTTTGGGGATCCTGTTCACCTTTATCTATAATTTCCTGGCCAATACGCTGAGGGCCTTGGGAGACAGCAGGACGCCTCTGTATTTTCTGGTGGTCAGTTCGCTTTTGAACATTCTGGGCGACTGGATCCTGGTGGCGGTCTTAAGGCTGGGCGTCATGGGAAGCGCCATCTCCACCGTGGTCAGCGAAATGCTGTGCTGTATTTTCTGCGGCCTGTATATCAGGTGGAGGATCCCGCTGCTCAATCTGGGCAGGAGGTGGTTCGTGTTCGACAAAAGCCTCCTCATGCGCACCATAAGCTACGGAAGCACCAGCGCCATGCAGCAAATGTGCCTGCAGGTGGGAAAGACTGTGATACAGGCGATGGTCAACACACAGGGCGTCAGCGTTATGGCAGCGTTCACCGCCGTGAACAGGGTGGACGATTTTGCATACATTCCACAGCAGAATATCGGGCACGCCATGACAACTTTCATCGCCCAGAACAAGGGCGCCGGAAAGAAAGACAGGATCCGCAGGGGCTTTGCCATCGGCATCATGATCGAGATGGTCTATTCCCTTATCATCTGCGGCACGATTTTTCTGGGAGCGTTCGGGATCATGAAGCTGTTCACCGAGAACGAGGACGCAAGGGTGGTGTCCCTGGGGGTCCTGTATCTGCACAGGATTGCTTTCATGTATTTCCTGCCGGGCCTGACCAACGGGATACAGGGATTTTTCAGAGGAATAGGGGATCTGAAAGTAACGCTTGCCAGCACCTTTATGAATATGCTGGGGAGAGTGGCCGCAGTCCCGCTGATGCTGTGGGTGTTCTCTGTAGGCTTTTCCGGCCTGGCCTGGGCGAACTTTGCGGGCTGGATCGTCATGCTTCTCTTTGAGGTGCCGCTATTGGTGAGGCAGCTTCGCATGATACGGGCGGAGTTTAAGGAGGAGAAGCTTAAGGCGGACGGCTGAGGCTTATCGAATGTAACAGAATTCACAAAGCGAGGAGGAAATCAGATGAAGAAGCTTGGTTTTGGGACGATGCGGCTTCCCTTGAGGGACCCGGAGGATGAAAAGAGTATCGATTACGAACAGATGAGCCGCATGGTGGATCACTTTCTGGAAGAGGGGTTTGTGTATTTCGACACGGCGTATATGTATCACAAGGATCAGTCGGAGGGCGCGGTAAAGCGCTGCCTCACGGACCGGTACCCGAGAGACCGCTATCTTTTGGCGGACAAGATGCCCATACAGTATGTGAAGGGGCCGGAGGATTACCCACGGTATCTGGAGGAGCAGCTGAAGCGCTGCGGCGTGGAATATTTTGACTATTATCTGCTCCATAATATGGGAAAGGAAAGATACGCCAATACAGAAAAATACGGCGGCTTTGAGTTCCTGCAAAAGGCAAAGGAGCAGAAGCTGGCCGGACATATCGGCTTTTCCTATCATGATAACGCGCAGCTTCTGGACGAGATCCTGACGAAGCATCCGGAGATCGATTTCGTCCAGCTGCAGATCAATTATCTGGACTGGAACAGCGCGGCCATTCAGTCGGGAGCCTGCTATGAGACGGCATGCCGCCACGGGAAGTCCGTGATCGTCATGGAGCCTGTAAAGGGAGGCAGCCTGGCGAAGCTTCCAAAGGAGGCCATGGAGGAGCTGAAGAAAAGCGGCGCCCAGGGCTCACCGGCCTCCTATGCTATCCGCTATGCCGCGTCCCTGGAAAATGCCATCGTGGTGCTCAGCGGCATGAGCTCCTGGGAGCAGATGCTGGACAACACCTCCTATATGAAGGACTTTCACCCGCTTACCAAAGAGGAGAGGGAGATGATCGGGCGGATCACGGAAATCGTGAACAACAGGATCACGCCCTGTACCGCATGCAGATACTGTATGGGAGAATGTCCGAAGAACATTAATATCCCGGCATACTTCGGTCTGTACGATATGTATGCCTCCACCGGGCAGAAGACAAATATGTATTATCAGCGGGCGTCCATGGACCACGGAAAGGCGTCGGACTGTATCAAATGCGGAAAGTGCGAACGCATCTGCCCTCAGCATATAGAGATCAGACAGGCGCTGGAGAAATTCGCGGATCTGTATGAGCGCGGATAGACCGGGGCCCTGCCGCAGCATAAGGAAAGGTATGGTTATTATCAATGGAAGAGATTGTGGAATTACTGCCCAATGACAGAATGCAGTTCGCGGTGCTCATCGATGCGGACAACATCAGCTCCAAATACGCGGCAACGATCTTTGAGGAGCTGGAAAAGTACGGATTGTCCTCCTACCGCAGGATTTACGGGAACTGGTCCCGGGCCAACGGCTGGAACGAGGGAATGCTGTTAGAGTATTCCATTATGCCTGTGCAGCAGTTTTCTTACACCACGGGCAAGAACGCCACGGATATGGCCATGGTCATAGACGCTATGGATATTCTGTACAAGAATAAGGTACAGGGGTTCTGCCTTGTGACCAGTGACAGTGATTTTACCCGCCTGGCCATGCGCCTCAGAGAGGAAAATATGTTTGTGCTGGGCATGGGGGAATCCAAGACGCCGCTGGCTCTGACAAGGGCCTGCAACCGCTTTATCCATCTGAATCTGGTGGCGGAGCAGAATAAGGCGGGCGGGGACAACAGCGCCCTGGAGCCGGAGGAGAACGTAACGCCCATTTCGGAGATCCGTGCGGCGGTGCTGGCGCTGATCAACGAAAACGGCGGGAACAAGGTGGACCTGTCCCGGATCGGCAGCCGCCTGAACGATAAATTTTCGGATTTTGACGTGCGAAATTACGGTTATACGAAGCTGAGCACCCTGATCGATCAAGAGCTGCCGGATATGAGCATGAGCATGAAGAAAGGCTCCAGCCAGTATTATGTGGAGCACAGGTCCACACTGACTAAGGAGGAGCTGGAGCAGGAGATCTGCGCCATGATTCGCAAGAACGGCGGCGTGATTGAAAATCTGTCCATATTAAACGACGAGCTCCACAAGAAATATAAACAGCTGGATTACAAACAGTTCGGATACAGCCGTATCTCCAGCTTCCTCCGCAGTCTGGAGTCGGTTGACATTCAGGAAAACAGGGTGTCGTTAAAACAGAATGCCTAAAGGGCCAGCTCTCAGAAAAGCTGGCTCACCAGATACTGATAGATTTCCTGATTCTTTTTCTGCCAGTTGTCGCAGATAGCGGCTGCGGTGTCCTCCGTGGGAACGGAGAGGGTGATATCCACCAGATCGATGTCCTGATCCCTGGCTACCAGGTGGGCTTCATATTCGCCGGAAGATGATCTGCGGTAATCACCCCGGATAGAGACCTCGTTCCGCAGGGTGAATTCGTTTTCCCGGAAGTAGGTATCTATGTCCCGCCGGATACCGTAGTTTATGCGGCTTTTAAAAAAACTCAGCGTCTCCCTTCCCTCCGGAGTGATGGAGAGAAAGGTGCGGTTGCGGATCGTCTGGGAGGAAATCAGTTCCGCATCGGTCAGTTCGCTGATGGACTGCTGGAGCGTGAGGAAATTTGTGTATTCCCTGTCCAGGACATAATCGCTGACCTGGGCGGTAGTTATGGGAAAGGTAACACGGTTCAACATATAGAGGACAATAAGTTTGTACAGGGTCAAAGGTTCTTGCAGCATGATGCCTCCTGATGGATGTGATGCGTTAGGATCTGATGCAGGATTTTACGGCTTCCGCCACCAGCTGTGCCACTTTGGGGTCGAAAGCCTCCGGCATAATATTGTCTTCGTTCAGCTCGTCCTCCGGCACCAGACCTGCGATGGCCTCCGCTGCGGCCAGTTTCATCTCCTCGGTGATCTGCAGGGCGCGGCCCTCCAGAGCGCCTTTGAAAATGCCCGGGAATGCGACCACATTGTTGACCTGGTTGGGGAAATCGCTGCGGCCGGTGCCTACCACCCGCGCCCCCGCCGCTTTCGCAATATCCGGCATGATCTCAGGGACAGGGTTTGCCATGGCAAAGAGAATGGAATCCCTGTTCATGGAGGCCACCATCTCCGGCGTGACGATGTTGGGAGCGGACACGCCCACGAAGATGTCGGCGCCTTTCATGGCATCGGCAAGGGTTCCGGTTCGGCCGCTTAAGTTGGTGACCTCCGCCATTTTCTGTTGCATCCAGTTTAAGCCCTCCGTGTCTTTCGACACGATCCCCACCTTGTCGCACATGATGATATTGGGGAAGCCGTACGTGAGGAGAAGTTTTGTGATGGCCACTCCCGCGCTGCCGGCGCCGTTTATTACCACCTGGCAGTCCTCCTTTTTCTTCCCCACTACTTTCAGGGCGTTGATGATGCCCGCCAGCACCACAATGGCGGTGCCGTGCTGGTCGTCATGGAAGACGGGGATATCCAGTGTGGCTTTTAACCTTTCCTCGATCTCAAAGCAGCGCGGTGCACTGATGTCCTCCAGATTGATGCCGCCGAAGCCGGGCGCCAGCCATGTCACGGCCTTTATAATCTCTTCCGTGTCCTGGGTGTCCAGGCAGATGGGAACGGCGTTGATTCCGCCGAATTCTTTAAATAAAACGGCCTTTCCCTCCATCACGGGCATTGCCGCGTAAGGGCCGATGTTGCCAAGGCCCAGGACGGCGCTTCCGTCGGAGACCACAGCCACGGTGTTGGCTTTCATAGTATATTGATAGGCGGCTTCCCTGTCTTTGGCGATCGCCCTGCAGGGCTCGGCCACGCCGGGCGTATAGGCCACGGAGAGATCCTCCCTGCTCTTTACGGGGGCTTTGGAGACAGTCTCAAGCTTTCCGTTCCATTCCTCGTGCATCTTCAGTGCTTTTTCATTTATTGTCATAATTCCTCTCATTCTGCCGTTTTTCCAACTTCGGCGGCCTTGTGTTTTCTTTTTCTATTTTAATATATAATAGTTTCCCCGCGGCCGCAAGATGTTTTTGCCATGC
>CANRMK010000125.1 GCA_947631715.1 uncultured Acetatifactor sp. | reverse complement strand
AGGAGAGAAAGAATATGTCTCAATTTACGAACTTCTCCCTGGAGGGGAAAGTAGCGCTGGTAACAGGCGCATCCTACGGAATCGGCTTCGCCATTGCATCTGCGTTCGCAGAGGCGGGAGCTGTCATCTGCTTTAACGATATCAAGCAGGAGCTGGTGGACAAGGGACTTGCCGCATACAAGGAGAAAGGGATCCAGGCCCACGGCTATGTGTGCGATGTGACAAACGAGGATGCCGTGAATGCACTGGTAGCCCAGATCGAAAAGGAAGTGGGCGTGATCGATATCCTGGTGAACAATGCCGGCATCATCAAGAGGATCCCCATGACCGACATGACGGCTGAGCAGTTCAGACAGGTGGTGGACGTTGACCTGAACGCTCCTTTCATTGTATCCAAGGCCGTGATCCCCGCAATGATCAAGAAAGGGCACGGCAAGATCATCAACATCTGCTCCATGATGTCGGAGCTGGGCCGGGAGACCGTGTCCGCATACGCAGCAGCAAAGGGCGGCCTGAAGATGCTGACCAGGAACATCTGCTCCGAGTACGGCCAGTACAACATTCAGTGCAACGGCCTTGGGCCCGGCTATATCGAGACCCCTCAGACCGCGCCTCTGCGTGAGATCCAGCCTGACGGCAGCAGACATCCTTTCGATCAGTTCATCTGCGCAAAGACCCCTGCCAACAGATGGCTGAAGCCCGAGGAGCTCACCGGTCCCGCCGTATTCCTGGCATCCGAGGCCTCCAATGCGGTGAACGGCCATATCCTCTATGTGGACGGCGGTATCCTGGCATACATCGGCAAGCAGCCCGACTGATCCTGAGGCGGAAAAACGGTTCTACAGAACCTGAGCATGCAGGCCGGGATATGGCCTGCAATGCCTGGCCGCCGCCGGCGGCAGAATGAGAGGAAATATGAAAATCGCATTGATCAATGAAAACAGCCAGGCAGCAAAGAATGAGCTGATCGCTTCCACTCTGAAAAAGGTGGTCGAGCCCATGGGACACGAGGTGGTGAACTACGGCATGTACAGCGCCGAGGACGCCAATTCCCTCACCTATGTACAGAACGGGATCCTGGCCGCAGTGCTGTTAAATTCCGGCGCGGCGGACTTTGTGATCACCGGCTGCGGCACGGGAGAGGGAGCCATGCTGGCCTGCAACTCTTTCCCCAAGGTGCTCTGCGGCCATATTGAGTCACCGTTAGACGCATACCTGTTCTCCCAGGTAAACGATGGGAACTGCGTGGCGCTTCCTTTTGCGGAGAACTTCGGCTGGGGCGGGGAACTGAATCTGCAGTACATCTTTGAGAAGCTGTTCTGCGCGCCCGGAGGCGGAGGATATCCCCCCGAGAGAGTGGTGCCGGAGCAGAGAAATAAGAAGATCCTGGACCAGGTAAAGGAAGTGACCCACACCGACATGGTGACGATCTTGAAGAATCTGGACAGAGAGCTGGTAAAGGGAGCTCTGTCCGGGGAGAAATTCAAGGAGCAGTTCTTCGCAGACTGCAAGTGTGACAAGATCGCCGAGGCGGTGAAAGAGGCGCTCGCTTAAGGACAGCAGCCCAGGCAGCGCGGGACCGGTCCGCCGGCCGCTGCAAGAAGCGCCTGCGTCCGTGCGGCATCCGCAGGCGCTGACCATAATGAGCCGCACAGAAATGAGGACAATATGAACGCAGTATTAGAGCAGATCAGTAAGATCGGAATCGTACCCGTTGTTAAGATCGACAGGGCGGAGGATGCGCTTCCCCTGGCAAAGGCTCTGTGCGCAGGAGGACTTCCCTGTGCTGAGGTGACATTCCGCACCGATGCCGCCGCAGAGGCGATCAAGATCATGACTACCAACTTTCCCAACATGTGCGTGGGCGCCGGCACCGTGCTCAACGCCGCACAGGTGGATGCTGCAGTGGCGGCAGGCGCAAAGTTCATCGTAAGCCCCGGCTTAAATCCCCGCACCGTAAAATACTGCATCGACAAGAACGTGCCCATCACGCCTGGTACCTCAAGCCCCTCCGACATTGAGCAGGCGATCGAGCTGGGACTTGACGTGGTAAAGTTCTTCCCCGCTGAGCAGTCCGGCGGCCTTGCAAAGATCAAGGCTATGGCAGCTCCCTATGTAAATATGAAGTTCATGCCTACCGGCGGCGTCAACGCAAAGAACCTGACCTCTTACCTGGACTTCAACAAGATCATCGCCTGCGGCGGTTCCTGGATGGTGCCCGGTGACCTGATCAACGAGGGCGCATGGGACAAGATCGAGCAGCTGACCAGAGAGGCGGTCCAGACCATGCTGGGCTTTGAGCTGGCTCATATCGGCATCAACGGCGAGAACGAGGCGGAGGCCCTCAAGGCGGCAGAGCGCTTCAGCGTCCTGTTCGGCTGGACCACCAAGGTGGGCAACAGCTCCATCTTCTCCGGAACCCCCATCGAAGTGATGAAGACACCTTTCAAGGGAAAGCACGGACATATCGCGATCCGCACCAACTACATAGAGAGAGCGGTGAACTATCTGAGCACTGTTCTCGGCGTAGAGTTCGAGGAGCCCAAGAAAGACGATAAGGGCAAGTATAAGGCCATCTATCTGAAAGAGGAGATCGGCGGATTTGCCATTCATCTGATGCAGAAATAAAAAAGAGTGGCTGTAGGCAAACAAAATAAGACAAGGAAAGGAAACAAGAACAATGGCAAAAGTAATTACCATGGGTGAGATCATGCTGAGACTCTCCACCCCCAACTCCGAGAAATTCATTCAGGCTGATGAGTTCGATGTATGCTATGGCGGCGGCGAGGCGAACGTGGCAGTGTCTCTTGCCAATTATGGACATGACGCTGAATTTGTGACCGCAGTTCCTGACAACGAGATCGGCGAGTGCGCGGTGGCTGCCTTGAGAAAGTACAATGTGGGCACTGGCCATATTGCAAAGTGCGGTGAGAGACTGGGCATCTACTACCTGGAGAGCGGTTCCTCCATGAGACCCTCCAAGGTGGTCTATGACAGAGCGCATTCCTCCATTTCCACTGCTACAGAGGCGGACTTCGATTTCGACGCTATCTTTGAGGGCGCTGACTGGTTCCACTTTACCGGCATTACCCCGGCCGTGTCCGATTCCGCTGCCGTTCTGACCGAGAAAGCTCTGCAGGCTGCAAAGAAGCACGGCGTAAAGGTTTCCGTTGACTTGAACTTCCGCAAGAAGCTGTGGTCCTCCGAGAAGGCACAGAAAGTCATGAAGAACCTGATGCAGTACGTTGATGTGTGCATCGGAAACGAGGAGGACGCCGAGCTGGTACTGGGCTATAAGCCCGGCAAGACCGACGTGACCAGCGGTGAGCTGGAGCTGGCAGGCTACAAGTCCATCTTTGAGCAGATGGTGGCAGACTATAACTTTGAGTACTGCATTTCCTCCCTGCGGGTGAGCCATTCTGCGTCCGACAACGGCTGGTCCGCATGCATCTACTCCAGAGATACCAAGGAATTCTATCACTCCAAGGAGTACAGCATTCATCCCATCGTTGACCGTGTGGGCGGCGGTGACTCTTTTGCGGGCGGCGTGATCTGCGGCCTGCTGGACGGCAAGGATTTCAAGGCTGCACTGGAGTACGGCGTGGCTGCTTCCGCTCTGAAGCACACCATTCCCGGTGACTTTAACCTGGTATCCAGGAAAGAGGTTGAAACTCTGGCAGGCGGCGATGCTTCCGGACGGGTACAGCGCTAAGGCCAGACGGGAAAAGGATAAGAAAAGCGTAAAAAAGTATTAGAAAACGTAAGAAAAGTATAAGAAAGTATAAAAATGGCATAAGAATAGCATTAAAAGGCCCCGGGCAGGATCACTGTCCGGGGCCTTAACTGCTGTATGAGGTTATCTGCGGTCTTCTGCGGTAAAGTATACAAAGAAAAGGTCCCCGGTGGTGTCATCCTCAAAATATTCCTGGAAAGAAATAGAGAATTCATCATTTCCGGCGGGAACCTCGAACAGCAGAAGTCCGGTCGCTCTGCCGTTGTCCTTCGGCAGAGTGTATTCGTCAGGCAGGACGTCATCGCTGTAAGAAGCGGCGTCCTCAACGGGCCAGGAGTAAGCGTCATCCGCATCGTCATTCCACTGGGCCTGGAAATCGTCATCGAACATGGGAACGTCATCGTCAAAGGTATTCCGCACTGTGATCTCTGCCACCAGCAGTTCATTTCCCGCAGCAGGGGCATAGCCCTCATATTCGTCTGTCACATAGGCGCTGTTCACGGAAAAATCGAACCAGGAGGTGTGCATCACGTCACCCAGATCTCCCTGTGCATATCCGTCATGGGGATAGATGTCGTCCCCGGTCTTCTTAAGACTGCCGCACCCTGCCATCGTCAGGCAGAGAGCCGCCGCAAGAATGGAAAAGTAAGTCCGTGTGTGTTTTAAGCTGTGCATCATTTTTCCTCGCTTTCCGCCGGCATACCGGCATGGAGACTGCAGCAGGGCAGTCCTTGTCAAACAACATGTTTATGATTATACCATATCAGCCGAAAAATGACAATTTCTAATTTGCTTTACTGTGGCCTGCATGTAACAGTTCAGCCTTTCCCTTGCGAGTCACGCCTATATTAATAAAATATCAAGATACACTTAGGAAACTTTTATGATACATTGCCGCTGTAATGTTTAAGATGTAAATGCAGCAAAGCGGTGGACTGCAGATTCAGGATGCCCATGGGGCATCGGAAAACGGAGGTAATGTGCAGAATGAAAAAAAGGAAGACAGCGTGCGTCTTTCTGGGCCTTTCGCTGCTCCTGGTATCTTTCGGGGGCTGCGGGGCGCAAGGAGGAACGCCGGAGGACGTCCAGGCTCCCCAGAGGGGAAGATATGTGGAGCGAGAGGTGGAAATGCCGGAAGAATGGAGCGATCTGGCTGTGAAGCAGATCTTTACCGTGGAGGACCGGGTGCATTTACTGACCGCAGAGCAGCAGGAGGGAAAGACGCTCCTGAAAGAGTGGGAGGAGAACGACGGGACGTTTACGGACGTGACGAAAGGCTGGCTTGATGCCGTGGATCTGGTCTGCGAGGACTGGGCGGACGTAAAACTGCTGCAGGGAAACGAAAGACAGTATCTCTTTGCCCGGCTGATCAACGAACAGGGCAGCTATCAGGGCTATCTGTGGCGGGAAGAGGACGGGGCTGCGGTGGATATCACGCCGGAAAAATGGAGCGTCCCGGACGAGGCATGGGGGACATATGAGTATATACAGGGGATCACCGCTCTGGACAACGGCGCTCTTGCGGCGGTGTCATACAGGTACATCGATCTCATAAACGGGGAGGACGGCAGTATTCAGGACAGCCAGGAAATTGCCGCAGACTATGGAGAGACGGTCTTCGGAGACGGAGAGAACCTTTATCTCACCACGCTGGACAGATCCGGCTCCGGCAATGTGTCAGGGCTGGAGAAAAGAGCGGGAGGCCGCAGGGATGCCCCGGTGGAGATCGAACTGCCCGTAAAGAGCATGGGCGGCATTTTGATCTGTGCCCTGAAAGACGGGACCCTGGTGACTGCCGGGACGGAGGGAATTTTCCGGTACAATGCGGTAAGTGAGGAGTGGGAAAAGCTGCTGGAGGGAGCGGAGACGGATTTTGCCTTGACCACGCGCTGGTGCACGGGGCTTACGGCGCTGTCTGACGGCAGGGTGTACGCTCTGTTTCGGGAAGACGGCGGCGGGACCAGCCTGATGGAGTATGTGTATGACCCCGATGCGGTGACGGAGATCACTAAGAGACTGACACTTTACACAGTGTGGGACAATCCAATGCTGCAGCAGGCGGCGGTGCTTTACCACAAGGGCCATCCCGATACCCTGATTACTGTGGAATGCGCTTACACCAACGAAGACAAGTATTCCGATAAAGCCCCGGATTACAATCAGGTATACCAGAACCTGAACACCAGGCTGATGGGAGAGGAAGCCCCGGATATTCTGGTGATGGATCATCTGAATGCCCAAAATTATGTTCAAAAGGGCCTGCTGGCGGACATCGGCCAGGTCGTTGGCCCGCTGGAAGAAAGCGGCGGACTTCTGGAGAACATTACCGGGGCTTATGTACAAGAGGACGGGAGCCGGTACCTGGTACCGCTTATGTTCGGCTTCCCCATGGCCATCGGCAGAGATATCACAAAGCAGGATATGGATTCCCTGGACTCTCTCGCGGAGTTCCTTGCGGGGAAACAGGAAAGCTACATGGGGCCCATGACGGCCGGAGAACTGACGGATCGGTTCTATCCCTATTTCTGCGATCAGCTGGTAAAGGACAATGCCCTGGACAGGGAGGCATTGGGAGAGATCCTGAAAGAGCTGAAGGCGGTGGCGGATAACAGTGGTACCGTGGAAGAGCGGGGACAGGATGAGAGACCGTATAATATCTGGGATCTGACCTCCCAGGCCAAATGTGTCATCGAGCCTGCGGACGGATTCTGGGACTGCATGACGCTAATGGCTATCCGGGATTATATTCAGGGGGAATTTACCTGTTATGA
This sequence comes from uncultured Acetatifactor sp., assembly GCA_947631715.1. Taxonomy (GTDB): domain Bacteria; phylum Bacillota; class Clostridia; order Lachnospirales; family Lachnospiraceae; genus Acetatifactor. The sequence continues at coordinate 432 of CANRMK010000125.1, read as the reverse complement.
GAACTGCTTTGAGCCTCATCTGGTCACAGGGATCAATGCCAGGAGCGCTTATCTGGATACTGCAATGGATTTCCTAGGGTTCGCACTGTCAAAGGAGGCCCAGGATACAGAGTTTTACTCCGGTTTTCCGGTGAACCGGGAGGCGCTCGAGTCGCTGGCGGCTTCGGACCGATCGGATCTGGCCATGGAGACAGCCATCGAAACGGATGACGGGGGCATGGAGGAGTTTGTGATTGGGGACTTTTCCCAGGAGACGGCCCGGGAGCTTGTGGAGATCTGTGAGCGGCTGGAGCGGCCTGCGGTGGAGGACAGCAAGATCCGCGAGGAGCTGGCCGCAGCGCTGCCGGGGTATCTGGACGGCAGCAGGAGCCTGGAGGAGACGCTGGATGCGGTGGAGGGAGGACTTAAGATGTACCTGGCGGAGTAAAGAAA
>CANRMK010000124.1 GCA_947631715.1 uncultured Acetatifactor sp. | reverse complement strand
GTCGGCCGCTTCGGCTGGCGCTATTTTATCGTTGGCGCCTCCAGAGGAGTGGAATACCGGCTGCGGAACGATATGTTCGCACATTTGGAAACCCTTTCTGCCCGCTATTACAACAGCCATAAGACCGGCGATCTGATGGCCCATTTTACCAACGATCTGCAGGCCGTGCGCATGGCCGTGGGCATGGCTGTGATCACCGCCTTTGACGCTGTGATCATGACGATCATGGTATTGGTAAAAATGGTGCTCTATGTAGACTTAAAGCTCACCGCTTTCGCTTTTGTCCCGCTGACACTGGTGGCGGTATCCTGCTACTTTTTTGGCATCGAATCAAAAAAGCGGCAGCTCGACAGACAACAGGCATTTTCCGACCTGTCAGACAAGGTCCAGGAAAGCCTCGCCGGCATCCGGGTGCTGAAAGCTTTTGTACAAGAGGAAAAGGACCTGGCCGCCTTTGACGCCGCCAGCAGGAACAGCATGGAAAAAACACTTTCCACCGTTAAGCTGCGGGCAGTGATCGGTCCCTTTTTTGATACGGTAACGGGGATCAGTCTCCTGCTGACCCTGATATTCGGCGGGCGCATGGTACTGACAGGGCAGGTCAGCATCGGGCAGTTCGTCGCATTCAACTCCTACATCGGTATGCTGGTGTGGCCCATGGTGGCGTGCGGCGATTCCATCAATAACTTCACCCAGGCGGCGGCTGCGTTTCACAGAATAGCCGCTATTTTCCAGGAGACGCCGGATATTAAGGACAGCTATCCCAAGGAGCTTCCTCCCCTGAGCGAGCTTTGGAATCATCCTGCTCTCCTGAAAAAATATCCCGAAATGGCGGAGTATAATGCTCCCATACAGGGCGAGATCGATATCAGGGATCTTACTTTCACCTATCCTGACGGAGAATATCCGGTACTGTCCCATGTCAATCTCCATATTGCAAAGGGGGAAATGCTGGGCATCCTGGCCAAGACGGGCAGTGGGAAATCCACTCTGGCAGATCTGCTCCTGCGGGTCTTTGACTGCGAAAAGGGCGCTATCCTTTTGGACGGCAGGCCCATAGATGAATTCCCGCTGGCGGTTCTCCACCGGGATATCGCATATGTTCCCCAGGATAATTTCCTGTTTTCTGACACTCTGGAGGAAAACATTGCTTTCGGCCTGGAAGAGCGGATCGCTGACCACCCGGAGCTTCGGGAACGGATCCATACGGCCGCTGCCGCCGCCTGCATACATGACAATATTATGGAATTTCCGGAAAAGTATATGACACTGGTGGGCGAGCGGGGAGTCACTCTCTCCGGAGGACAGAAGCAGCGGAGCTCCATTGCCAGAGCTCTTTTGAAAGATTCCGCCATACTGATCCTGGACGATTCCCTCTCCGCGGTAGATACGGATACCGAGGAAATGATCCTGCAGAATCTTCTGCGGCTGCGGAAAGGCAAAACTACCATTATCATAGCCCACCGCATTTCCACACTTCAGGAGGCGGATCACGCAGCAGTACTGGAGGACGGCGTCCTGGCCGAGTACGGCACCCATGAGGAACTGCTGAAAAAAGGCGGATTTTACGCGCATATTTACGAAAAACAGCAGTTGGAAAAGGAATTGGCCGACACAGAATAAAAATGCTTATATGCCCATCGGCAGAAAACGAAAGGAACCTGCATTGATATGAGTATGTTTACGGAAGACACTCTGGAGACAAATTATAAGGGGAACGCCCTGTTAAAGCTTCTCACTTACATGAAGCCCTACCTGGGCCAGTTCATTTTATGTCTGATCCTGATCCTGGCGCTCACTGGATTCGACCTGTACCGCCCCATGCTGATCGGAGACGCCATTGACCTGTTTGAAGCGGACGGCAATTACGACGTGATCATAGACACCTCGATCAAATATGCCATCGTTCTGATCCTGAGCTTTGTTTTTAACATTTCGCAGACATGGATCCTGCAGAAGACCGGCCAGCAGATCATTCTGTCCATCCGGCGCGAGCTCTATATCCATATTCAAAGTCTGAGCAGCCGTTATTTTGACCTGACTCCTGTGGGAAAGCTTGTGACCAGAGTCACAAATGATGTGGAAGCCCTGAACGAAATGTACTCCGGTATCCTGGTAAGGCTGTTCCGCAATATTGTAAAGATCGTCAGCCTTGCGGCAATTATGCTGGCTCTGGACTGGAAGCTCGCCCTGATCTCCTTTCTGCTGCTTCCGGCAGTGGCCGTACTTACCGTGATCTTCCGAAAGATCGCCCGGGAGACCTACCGCTTGTCCCGGACACGGCTGACCGATCTGAATACCTTTCTGTCAGAAAACATCTCCGGTATGCGGATCATACAGATCTTCGGCAGGGAAAAAAGAAAATATGAAGAGTTCGACGACAAGAGCAGCAAGCTGTTTCAGGCATATTACAGGGAAATGATGGTCTTTGCCGTCTTCCGCCCTCTGATCTATATCCTCAGTGTAGTCTCGCTGATGATCGTGCTGGGAGTCGGAAGCAGGGAAGTGCTGGGCAGTGTGATATCCATCGGCACACTCTATATCTTCGCACAATATATCCAGTCCTTTTTTGACCCCATTCAGGAACTGGCAGAGCAATTCTCTACCCTGCAGTCCTCTATCGCCTCGGCGGAAAAGATTTTTACCATCTTAAACGAGGAGCCCCTTGTGAAAGAGGCAGAGCATCCCGCCCTGCTTCCCTGGATCCAGGGCCGCATTGAATTTTCCCACGTCTGGTTCGCCTATGACGGAGAAAACTATGTGCTCCGCGATGTATCCTTTGTGATCGAGCCGGGGCAAAAGGTGGCATTTGTGGGGGCTACCGGCGCAGGGAAATCCTCCATTCTGAATCTGATCGGACGATACTACGACATACAAAAGGGGAATATTTACATTGACGGGATAGATATAAGACTGTTGAGCAAAAAGCAGCTGCGGAGCGCCATCGGCCAAATGCAGCAGGATGTGTTTATTTTCGAGGGGACTGTGGAGAGTAATATCCGGCTTTACGATCAGGAGATCACATTAGAAGAGGTCAGGGCCGCGGCAGAATATGTGAACGCGTCCCACTTTATTGAAAGACTGCCGCAAAAATACGCGGAGCCCGTGTCTGAGAGAGGCGCCGCCTTTTCCGCGGGGGAGAGGCAGCTTCTCTCCTTTGCCAGGACCCTGGCACATAACCCGAGCATTTTGGTCATGGATGAGGCTACTGCCAATATTGACACGGAGACGGAACTGTTGATCCAGGAGGCGTTAGAAAAGCTTATGGAGGGCCGCACTACCATCATGGTCGCACACAGACTGTCCACCATACAGCATGCCGACTGCATTATGGTCATGCACAAGGGAAAGATCCGGGAACGTGGTACCCACCAAGAGCTGCTGGCCCAGAACGGCATTTACAAAAAACTGTATGAGCTGCAGATCCATCATGAGGTTCTGTCCTGATGGTTCATAGGTCAATCCAATTTTTCGACCCTGTTCTTTCCGTTTCCTTTTGCCTGATACAGCGCTTTGTCCACCCTGTTGCACAGGGAATCGATGCTTTCACTGTCATGCCTGAATGTCACGCCGACGCTGACGGTCTGAGGTTCCGCGCTTTCAAAGGTTTCTGACGCAAACAGCTCCCGAATCTGCTCCGCTGCCTTTACAGCCCCGTCCGCCTGTTCTCCGGCCATCATTACCATGAACTCTTCGCCGCCCCATCTTCCGGCAATTGCTCCCGGATATCTGGCCGTCACTTTCCGCAGGACATTGGACAGAGCGATAATGACCATATCTCCCTCCCGGTGGCCGTATACGTCGTTGACCCGCTTAAAATTGTCTATGTCCAGCATGATAAGCGCGACTTTGCGATCCCCGCTTTCTCCGCACTCCTGCAGGGCATCGTGGATCCGCCGCTCTGTCTCGGCGCGGTTATAGAGCCGCGTCAGTCCGTCCGTGATCGCCGTAATGGAAAGCAGGCGGTTCATGGCTTCCAGTTCCGCAGTCGATGCCTCGATAAAGGATACAAAACGCCAGATCATGGGAATCTTATCCAGCTTTTTGAAAGTAGGGCCACAGAATTCCCGCGCCGCAGTCTCCCGCGGTTCCCCCTCACGCATGGCAGCTATCACCAGAGTCACGTTAAAGTTCAGCATTGCTCCGCCGATGCGTATGAACTCTCCGTGAGTATAAAAGCCTGACGTAGGAGCAACGTCCTTAAACATTACTGTTTCCTTGCTGATATTCTGATCGCCCCAGAAAGCTCTTCTGGCGGCGCAGGAAAATGTCTGAATGATCTCCGGCTGAAAGTCCGATATCTTCTGGCCGTCCTGCCAGATACTGCGAAGAATGGTCTCCGGGTCTCCATAAGCGATCTTCACATAGGCGTTCTCTTCCATATCTGAAGACATTACAAGGGAATCGTCCTCGTTGACCGAGAGAGGGCAGCGCAGGATATTCACTCCATCCCGCTCCAAGAACAGCGGAAATTCCAGTGTATTGGAAAAAAAGTTCTCGTTTTTCTCTATGTTCAGGAATCTTTTGTACACATCGAAAGCAGGCTTCCCATCCAATTCATAAAGCACCTCTTTGTCAGCCTTTGTGATACGGAATCTTCTCTTCAGAGGCTTCCAGCCAGATATAAATGTGCTGTACGCGTGGAAATCCTCTCCTCCCAGCAGCAGGAACACAATGCCGTGATCCAGCATTCCGCTGCCTTTTGAGAACACTACCGCAAATTCATCGTCCATATTGGGATTAAACGCACCGCCGCCAAAGACCTGAATGTCCTCCCTGAGAGTACTCATCTCATCGCAGAAGCCTTTCATGGACATGTCCATGATCGTTGCCACCATCTCCACAGAATTCACCCAGGAATTTTTCCGGCAGTATTCTTTCAGATCATCTACAACCTCTTTGGCATTTGCCTCCGTAAAGGGATACTGCAGCAGGAGCGTCTGAGTCGTCTCATATTCAAAGACAGTACAGGTCGCCAGGATCTGAGCCTCCGCCAGAGAACCATCCTGAATATTTGCATTGGAAGTACATCCGAAATACAAGGCCTCCGGCATTTCCCTGTCCAGGAGCTCACACACATGTGCAATGTGTTCCGTGTTCATGTCATCGGAATAGATCCGGAATACCTTTTTGTAAGCAGTATTTTCACTGCACCAGCATCTGATCTCTTCCAGCTGTTCCAGAAACCTTTTGTCATTCTCATAGATAAGATGAAATTGTTTCAACTCTCTGCTCCTTGTCGTGTATAACTTACCGGTCCTGACCGTATCCGTATGGTTTTTGTCCGGGTTCCCTGCTGAATACAGTTATATTGTATCACACTCTCTGCTATTGCAAAAGAGGGTATGACTATATTTTTACCAGTTCCCGGCATCTGTCCAGAGCCGCAAAAAGCTCCTGGCTTCTGGGCATTGCAAGATTTCCGGGAATATCCCCTCCGCAGAATGCTCCAAAGCCCTTTTCACTGATTTCCCGGTACAGACGATCCACAGCGTCCTGCAGAGTACGGTTCCCGTCAAAGCTGTGTATCTTCATATATTTTATCATATGAGCCAGAGCCGTCACCTGTTCATGGTCCGTCAGCTGTTCCACATAGCGCAGATCCACCGTTTCCCTGTTGACAGAAAATCCATCCAGCCCCATAGTTTTCATCTTGATCCTGTCCTCTTTTGCAAAAGCCCTGTCCTGCTTTACCACACGTTGGAACAAGGGCATCTGTGCCCGGTCCGGTTCCCCCAGTGTCAGCGGGAACGCCTGCGCCTCTTTCTGCGCCAGCTCCGTGATTTCCGCAGGCTGATAGCGGTTCATCTGGATCACGCAATCTGCTCTGTGGAAATATGAGCCGGAGCTGCCTGCCACCAGTATAGTAGATATGCCCCACGTCTCATAAAGCTCCCGGACCCTGTCGATAAAGGGAATGATAGGTTCCGCATCCCGGCTTACCACCCGCTGCATCAGCTCGTCCCGGATCATAAAGTTCGTGGCGCTGGTGTCCTCGTCGATCAGAAGAAGCTTTGCCCCCATTTCCATCGCTTCTACCACGGCAGCCGCCTGAGAAGTACTTCCGCTTGCATCTTCCGTATAAAAGCGGGATGTGTCCTTACCGTTCGGCAGATTGCGGATGAACATGGAAATATCCGTATTCTGTATACTGCGCCCGTCCTCGGCGCGAAGCTTTACGGCACTGCTGTCAGTAATCACAAATTCTCTGCCGTCTCCTGCAATGTGATCATACACTCCAAGCTCAAGTGCCTCCAGCAGTGTGGATTTCCCATGGTAGCCGCCTCCAACGATCAAGGTGACGCCTTTTCTAATCCCCATTCCTTTCAGAGGCCCGCGGTGGGGCAGCTCCAGGGTCACCTCCATAGATTCCGGCGCCTGAAACACCACCGCCCCCTGCATGGGCAGGGAAGATACGCCTGATTTTCTGGGAAGCACAGAACCATTGGCCACAAAGGCGGCCAGTCCGAGCTCTTTCAGTTTCCCGCGTATGTACATCTGATCGTCTGCCAGATCGGCCAGGCTCTTCAAGGCTTCCCGCTTACAGGAAGCAGAAAGCAGTGTCTGCCTTACGCAGACCGGCAGAAAATTAAAAAAGATCTTTATCAGCTCGCCGGAATTAATGGTTCTGCCGTTAGCGGGAAATCCCACCTCCATGCGCAGAGTGATGCTTCCGTCCCGAGAGTCCACCGTGCATGCGCTTCTTTCCAGGATCTCCTGTCCCGGCTGGCTCACGCCCATCAGACCGCTTTTCCCCGATCCCTTTGCCTTAAAAGAGTACTCTTTCACCTTAGAGGCCACCCGGCGCAGAAGATAATCCTGAAGCGCGATCCGCCTGTGGCCGGATTCATAAAAGTATCTGTCAAATCCTGCCGTTCCCCCGGGAATAAAAAGACTCACCTTTGAGGGTGAGGCAAACGGGTCCCCCTGGACATGGTCAATGGAAAGAATGTACTGATCAAAACGGTACTTCCCCTTTGTGTCCTTGTAAGCCGGGTAGCTCCTGCGGTCGATCTGACACAGCAATGTCTGTAATTCTGCAGATGATTTCATAATGACAC
>CANRMK010000123.1 GCA_947631715.1 uncultured Acetatifactor sp. | reverse complement strand
GCATATGAGAACATGGTGGCAATAGCGACCTGTAATTATCCTGAGGGCCATCCTGACTGCAACGGACGTTCCACTCTTTTCGACGGCGTTCCATGGCAGAATGACAAAGTCAGAGATATGTGCGTTTTTGAGGCGCCGGGAGCCCCCGGCGTTTACGTTGCCAGGCTTGACTTAGATAGCCTTAGGGCGCACAGGAGAAATGATGTAATGGGCGCCAAGTACAGACGCCCTGATAAATATGACATTTTACGGTAATTGCCGCAGAAAATGAAACTGACTTCTGGCAGGCTGCGGTAGAAAAATGAATGGTATTATTGGAACGATGGAGCACACCTCTTGACAAACTAACAGCGTTAGCGTACAATGATACTAACGCTGTTAGTTCGTCAAGGAGGGAATTATGGCTCGACATGGTTTGACCCATGCGGACATTATTGGGGCCGCAATAGAGATGATTGAATCGGAGGGACTCCACAGCTTTTCCCTGCGGGAACTGGCAAGCAGACTCCATATAAAGGCGGCATCGCTGTATAACCATATTAGCAGTTCGGACGAACTCTACACCGAGATCGGATACTACGCCATTTCGGAATTAAAGAAGGCGCAGTTCGACGCCATTGCCGGAAAGCAGCGGGCAGAGGCGGTGGAAGCCCTGGCAGACGCCTATCACCGCTTTGGCAAAGAACGGCCGGAGATTTATAAAGTCATTCTGTCTCTGCCAATGGTGAAAAACGATGCGCTTCAAACCGCTGCGGGCGACATTGTCGAACCGATTATGGCGGTACTTAGCGGATATAGGCTGGCAGAGGAACATAAGATGCACCTTCAAAGGGTATTGCGCAGTATCATGCACGGCTTTATTTCTCAGGAAGAAGCGGGTTGTTTCCGGCACTTCCCGGCAGACGTTTCGGACAGTTACAGGATGGCAGTTCAAGGATTTATTTTGCTGCTGGAACACGCAGAAAAAGAGGCGCTGGTATGAAAACGAAAACAGATAAGACAGAGCTTTTTGAAACAACACCTGTCACGCGGGCAGTGATCGCTTTGGTGGTTCCTACGGTGATCAGCCAGATCATCACGGTCATTTACAACATGGCGGACACTTTTTTCGTCGGTCAGGTGGGAGACCCAAATCAGGTGGCCGCTGCATCCCTCGCTATGCCTCTATTTCTGCTGACCACAGGTATGGCAAACCTCTTTGGTATCGGCGGCGCCAGTCTTGTCTCTCGCAGTTTAGGGCTGGGCGATACGGAAAAGGCGCGAAAAACTTCCGCATTCTGCATTTGGACAGCGGCCGCAGCCGCGTTTGTATATGGGCTTGTCATATTAGCTTTTCGCCGTGTAATTCTTCCTTTAATCGGAACAGATACGTATACTTTTGCCTACTGCAATAGTTATCTTTTTTGGACGTTGACAGTCGGTGCGGTGCCAACAGTGCTGAATGCCGCCCTTGCACATCTTGTCCGGGCGGAGGGATATTCCGGGCAGGCCAGCTTCGGTGTGGCGCTGGGCGGCGGTCTCAATATCCTGTTGGATCCTGTGTTTATTTTCGGCTTTCATATGGAAATCACTGGAGCGGCAATCGCCACGATGCTCTCTAACTTGATTGCTGCTTTGTATTTTGTGGTCTTGATCCTTGGAAAACGTGGGAAACTCCATTTGTCTTTAAATCCCCGATACTATTCCGTTTCGGATGGTATTCCCAAAGAGGTTCTGTTGGTTGGTCTGCCAAGCTGTATTATGAACCTGATGGGTATATTCTCTAACATCACCCTCAATAAACTGCTGGTTCATTATTCCAACGCGGCGGTGGCTGGGATCGGTATTGCCAAGAAGATCGATATGCTGGCCTTTGCGATTGCTAACGGCCTGAGTCAAGGCGTGATTCCGCTGATTGGGTATAACTATTCCGCCAAAAATATCAGGCGTATGCGTTCCGCCATCAAGGTGACGCTGATTCTGAGCCTTGCCGTTACGACGGTGGGGGCGATTCTGCTGTTCACTTGCGCCAATCCGCTGGTACGGGCATTCATCAATGATGCGGAGACTGTGCGTTATGGCAGTATGTTCCAGCGAATCATCTGCATCACAGGACCGTTCACGGCAATTACAACGGTCATTATTTCCATCTTTCAGTCTGTGGGACAGAAAGGCAAACCGCTGGTGCTTTCCATGCTGCGGAAAGGCGGGTTGGACGTGCCGTTTATGTTCCTTCTGGATTCCCTCGCCGGCGCTAACGCCATCGCGTGGGCAACGCCAATCGCGGACTGCGGCGCTATGCTGGTGGGCATTCTCCTGTTTGTGCCGTTATGGAGAAAAATGGGAAAAGAATAGTAAAACGCTCCCCATCTCCGAATAAGTATGAGGTAAGTTTCTGGCATGACGAATGAGCGTTGTTCAAATGTCCCGGCTGCAAAATCACACATTCAGCTTTCCAGGCTGTACGTCCCCTCTTTTAATACATACATCGCATAGTTCCCGCAGAATGAAAAACGGAAGCCCATGTCCTTTGGCAGTGCATTGTTGATGAGCGGGAGGTATACAAAAGCCGTGGCGTTCTTTGGAATCGTAACATTCATGTGAATGCGGGAAGCCGTTCTCTCAAGTTCAAGGCGGATTTCTCCGCAATTTGAGGGAACAGTGCATTTTATCAGCGTCAGGCCGCACATTTCCGGTTTGATTTCAAAGGTTGAATATGCGGTATCCAGCGGCCGTATTCCAGCGACATATTTGGACATGGTCACAAGCGGGCCGCCGGACCATGCATGGTTTGTTGTGCCGCCCATGGCCCAATACTCCCAGAGAGTGGTGCAGGGGGCTTCCACCATTTGCCTGTAGCGTTTCTTTATCCGCTTCAGCGCATCACTGACATATCCCATTTGACAAAGCGCATCGAGGACATATTTTTCCATGTAAGGGCTGGCGTTTTCTCTCGAAAGGATAACTTCCCGGAGGCTTTCGTATTTTTCCGTGCCTGCAAGGCCCGAAAGGACTGCGAGAGCGTTGGCTCTGTCGTCCGGTCTGCCATTTGCCGTCCGGTCATAATAGTATCTTTCTTTCCAGAAACGCACATCATAGCTTGTTCTTATGCCGGCAAGCCGGTGGTCGTACAGGGGAATATCAGAAAACGATCCAAGAAGCGACGCTATGCTCCGGCAGGCTGTGAGCGCCATATAGTACCATGCGTTTTCCATGGGAGCGATATCTGCATTTTCGCCCCAGTCCGCCCAGTCCCAGCTGCCTTTTCTGTGTATTACCAGTCCGTCCGAATCCAGATCGAAACTGAAAATATATCGCTTTGACATCTCGTATGCACGTCTTGGAATCTCGATGTCGCCGGTATACTCATAATAATGCCAGAACCCCCAGATTCCGGCGAGGTTTTGAAACGGAAGTTCAAACTCATCAGTCCCGGTCGGCACGACGGTGAGCATATGCCCGCTTTCCTCCTCCCACTGCGCCATCGCGTCCACTCCTTTTTTATAAAGGAGCCTGGCTTTGCCGTCAAGACAGTACATCATCATCTGCATCTCCACGTTGACGTCACCCCACCATTGTGCCCGCTCCCTGTCAGGGCAGTCCATAAAACTGTCACGCATGGTGATATAGAGCGTTCTGAGAGACTTTTGCCACAGACTGTTCAAAAACGAGTCATCGCACTCAAAACTCCCGGTAAAATCGGTGTCGTATCCTGTTTCCCTGTATTTCAGGGAAAGGATCGTAACTCCGGCCGGGATACAGTAGGAAATACGTTCGCCGTTCAACCAGCCGAAAGATTCATATTCCTGTATGCCCTCCCTGGTATAGTATACGCCCATAACGCTTTTGACAGCCTCTGACTCTGCCTCGAACCGGGAAGATCTGACACAGATCTTCTTTCCCTCTGGCGCGGCAACTTTCAAATACGGGGTGATCTGGGCATTATACGGAAGGCACATCTCAAGAATCGTGTCCCTGTCCGGTGTAAAACTTTCATATCCGGAGCTGTTCAGATATTCCCTGAGCCCGTAATCCCTGAACATCGGAATGCAGCGTTCTGTAAGTTTTCCCCAAACGCCTTCGTCCGGGCGGCCCATTACATCCGCATATCCCCATTCACCCGCATCAAAACCCGGCAGGTGCCATGCTTCAGCCGCTTTTGCCGCATCATAGTATACGTTCGGCTCCGGCAGACGGAAATTCGGGGGACAGTCGTTTTCATCAGCGGCGACATAGGCAGGGTTTTTCTTGGCCCGCCATGAAGCGTTGGATGAAAGGACGGTTCCGCCCGCTTCGGCTTCAAAAAGGAAACCGCCTTTTTCGCTGGACAGATGGGAAAAACCGCTTTTTCCGAAATACCATACCAACGCAGCTACGGTGTTTTCACCCTTTCTGAGCCATCTGGCGATATCGATCTCGTCATAATATGTGCCGTGTCTTGACGGACCGCGTTTCAGCCCGCCCTCAAAGACAGCAGGCTCACCATTTATCCATAGCCAGTATTTCGTATCCGCAGCGATATGCGCGGGCGCCTTTTCTGGTACGGTGTTTATCATAAATGTCTTTCTGAAATTTACCCAGGTGTTCTCGCCGTATTCCCCGTCTATCCATATCCATTTTGCGTCAGACCACATATTTAAAACTCCTCAACGTATTCTCTGCCCTCATACCAGTCGAGCATATTCAGCGCCAGCATATTCCAGTTCATAAAACCGGGATTGATAATGGGTTCTCCATCATCGGGCGAATAGTATTCATGCATTTCGCCGGTCCTCACAATGTCCCTGCCGAAAAGCCGCAGGGTCTTTTCGCAGAGTTTGTGGGCATCCTCCGTGTATCCGTATTTCAAAAGCCCACGGAAGGTCAGATAGTTGGCAATGCCCCACACCGGGCCCAGCCAACAGGACGGGTTATTTGAGGGGACGACCCGATACATCTTTTCCAGTGGGGACAGTGTCCGCACGCCGGCCTCGCAGTTGAAAGAATGTTTGTCCCGGTATCTTTGAACGACGCGTTCCGCCTGCTCCGGCGTGGCCGCACCGGCCCACAGCGCCATAAAGCCGCTCCACACGTCGATCCTCTGGATGACACAGTCCCAATGGCGGGGCATTCCCCGATGGTAGTACTGGGAAAGATCCACCGGCCGGAGATTGATGTCCACACTGTAGAAAAAACCGTCGCGCTTATCAAAGCAGTGCTCACGGATGGCATCAATGAGTTTATTTCGTTCCTTATCATAGAACATGGCCGCATCCGGCATCCCCAGCCGTCCGCTCAGGTATTCCATGGCTGCAAGTTCCCTGACCATCAGGCAGTTTAAGAAAATCGAAGCCGAAGAACCATCAGGACGATAGAATGTACAGGGGTCGTTGTCCACGCCTATCATTTTGTCCGTCTGCCAGTAGAAAAGGCCTGTGGCTTTATGCCGGTGATGGTCAAGATAGTTGCCGATATGGCACTGAAGCTTCCCAAAACTCTCCCTCAGCCATTCTGCATCGCCGCCATCCTCCCGTATGAGGAAAGCGGCGTGCTGTGCCAGTACAGGCTTGTGCATGTTTTCCCGATAGATGTCTTCCGGACGGAGCGTGGAGGGATCCGTGGTTCGGGCCACCATGACGGGCATGAATCCATTCGGATCGGTAAAGGACAGGAAATTCAGGATACAGCCCCTTTCATATTCTAGGGCCTCGTCCCTGCTTCCGCCGGTGTCTTTCAGTATTTGTCTCAGCGCCACGTCGGAAAAATAGGAATCCCAGTCCCACAGTACATCATTGTAGGAGACGGAGCCGGGCGTCAGAAAGCCGTATTTGAAAATCCCTCCCTTTTCCCGATACATATTTCTGTAATCGCTCGTTATGTATGTGCGCAGTGCATTGATATAGTTTTGCATGTCGGCCTCCTAGGACTCATATTTTGCTTTTCCGCAGGTAAACGTCAGCTTACCGCCAACTGAACTCATTATAGGATTTATTGTTCCGACAATCAATACTGCTGCTTGACGAATATGGAGAAAATATTGACATTTTTCCCGTGAGATTTTATGATACTTTACATAGGTGGTGGGCTATCATATGGTACAAAAATGTTTGAACCGCGACTTTTTCGGTGCAGGAGAGAATATATGCGCAGGTTTCTATATGGAACAAAGGGAATTCCATATGCACTCACATGAATTTTGGGAAATATCCTATGTCTTTGAAGGCAGGGGGACGCACCACTTTGAAAACGGCGGCACAGCCCCCATAGGTGATGGTGAATTCGTGTTCGTAAGCCCCGGGACTGCGCACTGCATCACGTCGCAGCCGGCTGAAAAGGGCAGCCCTGTACGCGTATGCAACCTGCTGATGACGCAGGAATATATGGACCGGCTGGCAGGGCAGTTAAGGCTTGCTCGGGAAACGGATGAATTTTCCATGAGACGAATGATTTCCCAGTCGGAAAAATTTTGTGTCCTGTTAAAGGATGATTCCGGAAGCGTCTACCGTTTTATGATGACCGCAGCCCATGAATACAAGCATTTTTCCGATTGCAGTGGTGAGATCATCGATCATTCTGCGGCGGGTCTTCTGTTGTATCTTGCACGTCTGTATGAAAGAACCGTGAACGGGGAGACTGCAACAAGCACAAAAAACGAACGCATAGACGAACTGATTAAATATATCCAGTCCAATTTCGGAAGCCGCATCACGCTTGAATATCTGGCAGAATATGCACACCTGACGCCGGAATATCTCTCAAGATATTTCAAAAAAGTTACAGGTAAAAATCTTTCCGAATTTATAGCGGAAGTGAGGATAGAGAAAGCCAAATACAGGCTCCGCACAAGCAGCTGGCCGGTCAGCCAGGTGTGCGAATACTGTGGTTACGGGTCAGAGAGCAATTTTCAGAAAGCTTTCAGGAAGATGGTCGGCATGAGCGCCGGAGAGTATCGAAAGTCCTTTCAGAAAAAGGAGCATTACTCTAATTTAAAAGATTGAGCGCAGGGGGATAGCAATGGATATTAAAATAGCGTTCTTGCAGATCCTGCATTATTCCAAGGTGCATATCTGTGCCTTTGACCTTGAAAAGGTATTGGACGGCGGGGAGCGCAAGAATCTTAATGCTGAAAGGCGCTGAACTTATCCTGGCCCCCAATGCGTGCCCCATGGAGATCAACAGACTGTCTGCTTTAAGGGCAAGAG
>CANRMK010000122.1 GCA_947631715.1 uncultured Acetatifactor sp. | reverse complement strand
CCACAGTATCTTAAACAGTATAGCACATAGACCTTGGAGAGGGTCTATAAACACTACTACTTTATAATACGAGGAGACTGACCCATGGCCCACACTGTTCCGGAAGCCACAGGAGCTTCTGTACGCCCGCACATGCTGGAAAAACAAGACCGCCTGTGCATTCTTGATTTCGGGGCCTCCCCCGATGCCTCCCCCGCCGATAACACGTCCGCCGTCAATCGCTGCCTCCGGTCCGCTGCGGAATCCGGCGGCGGTACCGTTGTGATCCCCCGGGGCACCTTTTCGATCTACACTGTCCTGCTTCAGAGCAACGTCAACCTGTACCTGGAGGAGGGCGCAGTCCTGGCGGCAGCAAAGCCAGATCCGGATCATATGGCCGGCAATTACCTTGAGCCCGAGGTCAGTCCCTACCTGGGCCTGCAGGATCACGGCCACTCCCATTTTGCCAACAGCCTTATATACGGCGCTGACCTGGAGAACATCATGATCTCCGGGAAGGGCCTTTTCACCGGGGGACACTTTGACGAGGACACCGGCGTTCTAGAGTATGTGCTCCAGGGCGGAGACCCGGAGGAGCCAGAACGCCGCACGGACCGCGGCCACCGGGGCGAATGGTTCGGCAATAAGGGGATCGCGCTGGTGCGGTGCAGAAACATTGTCTTTACGGATTTTTCCGTTACGATCGGCGGACATTTCGCCATCATCGCCGAGGGCTGCGAGAATCTCTATGTAGATCATGTGCTGGTAGACACGACCAGAGACGCCTTTGACATTGACTGCTGTCAAAATGTAACGGTGCGGAACACTCTCTGCAACTCCCTCACGGATGACGGGCTCTGTCTGAAAGCATCTTACGGAGCCGGCATTTTCATGCCCACAGAGAATGTGCTCATTGAAGACTGCGTGGTAAGCGGCTATGACGCAGGGAGCGTGTACGCCGGCGCGTACACCCGTGAAAAGCTGGTGGCAGAGGATCGGTGCGGCCCCACCGGCCGGGTGAAGCTGGGCACGGAATCCACCTGCGGCTACCACAGGGTCACGATCCGCAGGGTCCGCTTCGACCGCTCGAGGGGCTTCGCCCTGGAAGCCGTGGATTGCTCTTCCCTGACGGATATTCTCTTTGAAGACTGTACTCTTGACAACGTATCCAGCTCCCCCGTCTTTATCCGTGCAGGGGACAGGGGCCGCTTCCCCGTGACCGGGTACACCGATTCGGACAGCTTCCCGGCACAGAATGATATCCGCCTGGACGCACCGGGCTGGATCCTGCCCAACAGGGAGGGCTGGCAGCGCTATCCCGCTCTGCGCGGCGCCCCCTGCTATCGGCGCACGAAAGAAGTGACCGTGGATCACTGCTCCGCCTTTCAGATCACAGATCCGGACTCTCCCGTGCAGTGCAACCCTGCCAACTACACAGAGCGGGGCGGGCGCTTTTACCTGAAGAAATGGAATCCCGGCACCTTGAGCTATGAGACCGACCTTTCCCGGGAGATTCCGGCCGCAGATCTGCCCCTGTACGCCAACGGTGTGGGAAGCGGGCAGTTCGCCTCCGTGGAAAATATTCTGATACGCAACGTCCGGGTCACCAACGCGGATCCCAGGTATCCCATACTGCTTATGGGCCTTACCGACTCTCATCTGAAAAATATCACCCTGGAGAACGTCTCTGTGGAGTACAGAGGCGGCCTGTCCATGGAACACGCAGTAGAACAGCGCCAGCTGAACACCGACTGGAAATACTCCCAGTTCCACGCACAGGAAAGAGTCCAGAGCCTGCCCTGGCTGGTGAACACGTTCTTCCTGAAAAACGAGGGACTTCTGCCCAGAGCGGACTGGGATCCGGACGGGAACTGCTGGAGGGACGATCCCTACAATGTGCCGGAGCTTCCCGATGTGTATCCGGAGCCCAGCAACTGGGGAATTCTGCCTGCTTACGGCCTGTTCGCAAGGCATGTGGATCATCTCACTCTGAAAAATGTGTCCTTTTCCTGCAAGATTCCCGACGGAAGACATGTGTGCGTCTTTGATGACGCCGCGGATATTCTCATAGACGGACTGGAAGCTTTCTGCAGAGAGGACACGGTGCCCATCGTTTCCGTGACCCACCGCTTTCGGCGTCACACCAACGCAGAGAACGTGCCGGAGCAGCCCTATTTTACCACCAAAGTCACAGGGCTGGACCTTGCCCGGCCTATAGCGCTCTGCCGCAATGCCGGCAGCTCATTGGCCGCTCCCTCTCCTGCGGGGGCACAAGCAGCCCCTCAGACCGCAGAGATAGAAGTCTGCGCTCCCGCCCCCGGAACGCCGCAGGACAGCCTTTACAGCTATCCTACCGTTCCCTGTGCGGACAGCGGTTATACTTTCCCGACAGCCACAGACGATTATCCCCTGCCTCTGACAGTCCATAGGCCTTTTCTACAGCCGACCGCCCCTGTGACCCTGAAAGCAGGCGTTCCCTTTTCCCTGTCTTTCACCCTCCGCTGCCCTGCGTCAGAGATCTCGCAGACCCGGGACAATGGGCAGATCTACAGGGAAGCCTTTCCGGTCAATTACGGCGTAAAGGGCGCCTGTGTGCCGCTTGCGCTTTCCTGTGAAGCCCTCCCCCAGGGAGCTGCCCTGAACGAGGCGGAATGTCTGTTCACCTGGACGCCGCTGCCGCAGCAGGCCGGAGAGCACACGCTTGTATTCACAGTAGATGACGGGGTGATCCCGGAGCGCTTTCCTATCCGGTTCTGCGTGGAAAAGCCCGATCGGGAAGAGGGAAACGGCGCTGTCCGATAATACAGAAAGTTTTGCCCGTCCTGCCAGGCTGTGGCAGGGCGGGCCTTTATGTCCAATATACCGGACAGCATTATCATGACAGGGCAGCACGGCCTTTCCGATCAGCCGTTCCCGCCGTGTTATAGCTGCAGATTCCCCTCTATTCCCTCATAGACGATCCTCTTCACACTTCCGTCTTTCATGACCAGCTCCACCGGGCCATAGCCGCCGCAGCCCTCCGGATCCGTATAGTGGACCTGCTGAAGCGGAAAAAGCTCCTCGTCCGTAAAATCCTCATGGCTCTCTTTCGTAAGCACCTGGGACAGCAGGATATAGGGCTCATATCCGTACTGTTTCTTTCTGTCCGTTATTGCGTACACAATCAGGGAATGTTCGGAATCGGGATTGGTACCCCTGCTGTGAACGATCTTCAGATCTTTCCAGCCGCCGCAGATGGTCATGGCCAGCTGCTTTTCCATGCCCTGGGAATCCTTTCCCTTCAGGATCACAGCCCTGGCATCTTCGCAGGACTTCTCAAGAATCTCCGTTTTATTGTCAGGGAAGCCGTACGCCCCCAGCGTCAGCTCCACAGGGCATCTGTGCAGCCGCAGCTTATCCGCCCGGAAGATCCCGTAAGGCACTGCGAAGTCCGCAAGGTTGATGGCCTGGATCCAGTGGCATTCTTTTTCAAGGCTATAATCAAAGAACTGTCTGCGGTACAATATTTCGCTCTGTTTTCCCATGCCGTCCCTCTGTCCGTGCCAGAAAGTCACATTCGCCCTGGAAAATGTTCCCGTAGTCAGATCCTTCAGGACATACTGCTGTGCCTCCACCTCCGGGCAGGGGGAGGACTCCCAGGGATACTTGGTATTATAACAGAGCTTGGAATAATTCCACATACCGTGGATATCTCCGGGCGCTTTTACCACCTTTCCCGTGCGCAGGATCGTCTCTCCGCTCGCCTGATGGTTGGAAAAGCACAGAGCGGGACCGTCCAGGCAGGTCGTTTTCACCTCCCGCTCCCCCAGCCGATCCCATGCGCCGTTGTTCTCTTTCGCCGTCCAGAAAGGGTGATCCGCCGGAAGATGCAGGCAGAGGAACGCTTTCCCCAGCCAGAAAGGGGACTCTGCGCAGGAATATCCCTGCACCAGGGGCGAGAACTGCCCGTAAAATCCCAGGGTCGGCACTCCCTTATACAGAAAATCCTCTCTGCTCAGGAACTGCATCAGCGAGCCGGAGGAGATCCGCCTTGCAAGCCCCGGGTCCGCGCTGCTGTTTCGCAGCATCAGATTTCCGTCAAAGGCGCTGGTAGCCGCATTCCGGTAAATGTTGCTGCGCCCCCACATATTCGTCCAGCCATCCCTGTCGAAGAAATTCCCGTAAGTCTCCATCAGCCTGTTGGAATGTTCCTCGAACTGTTCCGCCAGCCAGGGTTCATTTTCGTAACCGTACCACAGATTCCAGATAGGCGCATACACATTAAAGGCCCAGCAGGAATAATAGTCAAAGGAATGGCCGTCCCGATACCACCCGTCGCCCGCATAATAGTTCAAAATGGCCTGTGCATGGTCGCGCATAATGTCTTTCTGGATAGGATAGCCCTCCATATGCAAGAACGCCATGTCCAGCATATTGAACAGCCTCCAGTTCTGCGGGACCGTATTGGCATGAGCGTATCCCTGCAGAAATGCGGCGATCACATCTTTTTGCTCCCTGGTATAAGTATTCCATATTTGTTCCCTGCTGACCCAGAGACAGATGACCAGAGCACAGGTCTCCACGGTCTGCTGGAACGTCCTGAAAGGATCCATATGCCCCGTGATCTCCTGCTGATCCTCATAGGTTCCCACATAGAGCTCATCGCCTTTGGTGCAGACCCTCAGCACATGCTCCTTATAATATTCCGCCATGGAATAGCCGCAGATCTTCAGATCCGGAATATTCTGTATCATGGGCGCCGCAATAAAGAAAGACCGGGTCAGTCCCTCAAAGACCTCCGCCGTGCGCTGAGTTCGCTGTACCTCCTCCGGGGCGTTCAGATGAGGATAGGTGATTTCCGTTTCTTTTCTGGGCATCACCACGGGATGCGTGTGCTCCGGAATATTCTGAAAGATCCCCTCCAGCAGATATCTCCCCGCCTCCAGCCAGCTTTCCCTGGTCAGTCCGGTATAGGGGCTTAAGGTATCGTCTAAGGTTCTTGGTATAAATTTCATACGTCATGACCCTCCTGTCATTCTGTTTTCCGATTTTTATCATATCACAGCTTCCTCTTCCTGAAAATGTTCTTCCTTTAGAAATCCTGTAAAAAATGTATTCCGGCAATTGATTTTTTCCGAAGCAGCGCCGATATATTATAAAAGAAGCAAATCGAGGACGCAGAGGCCGAAATGGCCCGCCGCACACAGAATGCGGGATAACGCCGGTCACGGACGACAGGCATCAGACGGATCACGGAGGACAGGTCTATGAGCATAGGGATAGGAAGCAATTCTGTCAAATATCATCGAATCACTCTGAAGAACGCTGACGGCTCTTATGCCGGAAGCATCGGCTGGACAACTCCGGCCAAAGTCAGAAAAAAACGGCTCAATTACAATTTTAAGGCGATTTCTGCCCAGCTGATGCAGGCAAAGACCTCCGGCGGCGCCAGGCAGGCGGCGGCAAAGGCCCGCAGACAGATCGCTCTTTTACAGCGGAATCTCCGGAATGATGAATACGATCAGGAGGAGGTGGAGAACGCCATCGCCCATGCGAAAGGCCTGGAGCGCGTCGCCCGAAAGCGGATGCGCCATCTGCGTCAGGAGGAAGCTCTCGAAAAAGGGCAGGCCCAGGCATCGGAATCGGAAGAAGAATATGAAATCTCCGCCATGGACGGCATGGATCCCGAAGAACTTCTCGGTATGAGCGCAGAGGAACTAAAGCAGCTGATGAGAGAACTGGAAAACGCCAGAAAGGCATTGGAAGATGAGGCTGCCGCCTCAGCGGAAGACCCCGAAGACGATCTGATCCAGGATTCCGAGGCCCTGGGCCAAATGCTCTCAGGCAGCATGGAGGCCTCAGACCTCAAACAGTTAAAAGCAAAGCACCGCAGTGACGAGCTCCGCGAGATCATGGAAGCGGATATGAAGTACCTGAAAGCTCTGTTCAACAAGCTCGTAAGGGAAAAGCAGGCCGCTTCCTCCGGCAGTTCAGGCAGCTCTGGCGGTTCCGGAGGCGCAGCGTCCACAGAACCTGTAAGTCTGGAGCTCTCCGGAGCGGAAGTGCCCGTGACGGCAAATGTTCCTGCCGCTGCAGAGGGCGCAAATATGGACGTGACAGTGTAGGGCCGGTGCCGTACCTGGCGCCCTGGCCGATGATCTCCGGACACTTCCGGTCACGAAGCGTCCGGAGACAGTTCATTTTCGCAGGGCGTTATTGCCTGTTTCCGTTGCCCTGTTCACGATTCCTGACAGCATCAGAACAGCCTTTCCTCTCTCTGAGCTTCAAGATATTCATAGTTTCCCTCTTTTCTGTATTTTCATGGATCGCAGACCAGGCCCCGCCCTAGCGGGACCGGACTGTCCTTCTAAGTGTACGATTCCCCAAAAAGCCTGCGGCATATCACTGGGTCGCAGGGATGGATCGGTATTCATATTCAACTACATATTCTGCTCCGCTACTGCCAACAATCGGCTCTTCGTCCCCTCCTATATGTATACTGCCGTCCGGGTCATACCTTGCCATCTTCGTCTTGTTCCCGGCAGCATCATATTCATATCCATATCCATATTCATAGACCACATCGCTAAACCGAACGTAACTTACCCTTATCAGATTCCCGGCTGCGTCGTATTCATATCTATTTTCATATTCATCATCAGGTTCATAGACAGAACCGCCCAAGCGATAATGGGTTTCCCTTATCAGGTTCCCGGCTGCGTCGTATTCATATTCATTTTCATATTCAATTACGTCGTACGGATTGCCATCAGAGTCATAACGGGTAATCCTTATCAGGTTCCCGGCAGCGTCATATTCATACTCACGTTTCACACTGCCTTCATCATACAATATTGCTTTCGTCATGTTCCCGGCAGTATCATATTCAAATCCACATTCATTGCACAAACTGCCATCCATGTAATATGACGTTCGCTTGGTGCAGACCCATATTTTCTCCGTTTCCTCAGATGACTCCTCCACGGTGGGACTTTCGCTCCCTTCTCCGGTCCCGGAAACATCTTCCTCTATTTCCGAGGTTTCCTCCACGCTTTCTGAACTTTCCTCTATTTCAACTGCACTGCTCCCGGCCTCCCTGCTTTCTCCGCAGCCGCACAGCGCCGATACGGACAGCCCCGTTGACAATAGTACCGCCAATAATTTCTTCCTCATTATGTTCTCCTACCATGTCATTTACTCTGTGCA
>CANRMK010000121.1 GCA_947631715.1 uncultured Acetatifactor sp. | reverse complement strand
CGAGCGGAAGCGTGTCTGCCGGGAGAACATCGGCAGTACCGGGCGTGACTCGCAAGGGAAAGGCTGAACTGTTACGCAGAAAGGCTGGAATGGTTTATGAACATTATAATCGTGGGCTGCGGCAAGGTGGGGTCCACTCTGGTGGAACAGCTGAACGGGGAGAACCACAATCTTGTGGTCATTGATGAGAAAGAGGAGAAAGTAAAGGCCATTACGGATCAGATGGACGCCATGGGCATTGTGGGGAACGGCGTCAGCTATCAGACCCTGCAGGAGGCCGGCATACGGCGGGCAGATCTGCTGATCGCGGTCACGGGCTCCGACGAGCAGAATCTGCTGTGCTGCGTCATTGCCAAAAAGACCGGCAACTGCAAGACCATTGCCCGGGTGCGCAACCCGATCTACAACACGGAGACGGCTTTTCTGCGGGAAGAGCTGGGACTGGCCATGATCATTAACCCGGAGCTTACGGCGGCATCGGAGATCGCCCGGATCTTTCAGTTCCCCACGGCGGTAAAGATCGATACTTTCTCCAAGGGGCGCATTGAACTTCTGCATTTCAGAGTGACTAAGGACTGCCTTTTGAACAATTATGAGCTGGTGCGTATCCGCACTGCGCTGAAGTGCGAGGTGCTTGTCTGTATTGTCACAAGAGGGGAGAACGTGGTGATTCCCAGGGGCGATTTCGTTTTTCAGGAGGGGGATGTGGCAGCCATCGTCTCCACTCCCACGGAGGCCAACAACTTTTTTAAAAAGATCGGCATCGGCACCGGCAGGGTCCATACAGCCATGCTGGTGGGCGGCGGCACGATGGCCTATTATCTTGCCAGACGGCTTTTGGCGGTGGGCATTGAGACAAAGATCGTAGATCAGGATCAGTCCCGCTGCGAGCATCTCAGCGAGCTGCTGCCCAAAGCGACGATCATCTGCGGGGACGCCACGGACGAAAAGCTGCTCCTGCAGGAGGGCCTGGAGTCGGTGGACGGGTTCGCGGCTCTCACAGGGCTGGACGAGGAGAATATCCTGCTGTCTCTGGTGGCAAAAAAGTACTCCAAAGCGAAGATCGTCACAAAGATCAACCGGGTCAACTTTAACAATGTGCTGGGAGATATCCAGCTGGACAGCACTACCTTTCCCAGACTGCTCACTGCGGACGTGATCATCAAATACGCCCGCTCCATGAACGAGTCTCTCAACAGCAACGTGGAAAACCTGTATAAGCTGGAGGACGGCAGAGCGGAGGCGCTGGAGTTCTATATCAAGGAACCTTCCGAAGTGACGGGGATACCGCTGCAGAAGATGCGCCTGAAGAAAAATCTGCTGCTCTGTTCCATCACCAGAGGCAGCCGGATCATCATTCCGGGAGGCCAGGATGAGCTGCAGGTGGGAGATTCCGTGGTGGTAGTGACCACGCATTCCAGATTGAACGATATTCAGGACATTCTGGTCGAACGCTCGTAGCGCGCCGGGATCTGATCTGGTGCGCCGGCTGTAAAAAAACTTTTTGTTTCACAAAATAAAAATGCTCCGGAATGGAGATCGGCTATGAATTTTGGGATTGTACGGTATATTTTAGGGTGGGTTTTGGAATTTGAGGCTGTTTTTCTGCTGCTTCCTGTCCTGGTAGGGATTCTATACGGGGAGAACGATGCGGCCGCAACGTTTTTGGCCGTGGCGGCACTGTGTCTTCTGACAGGCTTTGCCATGAAGAAGAAAGCACCTGAACAAAGGGACATCTATACACGCGAGGGTTTTGCAACGGTGGCTCTGAGCTGGATCGTGATGGGCGTTTTCGGGGCGATCCCGTTTGTGCTCACCGGAGAGATCCCCAGCTTTGTGGACGCTCTTTTTGAGACGATCTCCGGCTTCACCACCACAGGCGCCAGCATTCTGACAGATGTGGAGGCCTTGAGCCATGCCAGCCTGTTCTGGCGCAGTTTTACCCACTGGATCGGCGGTATGGGCGTGTTCGTGTTCATTATGGCCATTCTTCCCCTGATGGGGGGCGGCACCGTCATGAACCTGATGCGGGCAGAGAGCCCGGGGCCGTCTGTGGGGAAGCTGGTCCCCCGGGTCAAGGATACGGCAAAGATCCTCTATGAACTCTATCTCGGCATTACCTTTATCGGGACTGTGGCCCTGATCGCCACGGGCTTGAATCTGTTCGAGGCGCTGACGACTATCTTCGGCACGGTGGGAACGGGCGGTTTCGGCATTTACAGTGACAGTGTCGTGAGCTTTTCGCCCCTGACCCAGAATGTGATCACGCTGTTCATGATCTTAAGCGGTATCAATTATACGGCTTATTTCTGCCTTTTGCGCAGGCAGTTCAAGGAAGCGTTCTCCATAGAGGAGGTGCGGTGGTATCTGCTCATCATACTGGGAAGCGCCGCCGTGATCGCATGGAATATCCGGAAAATGTACCCTACAGCCGGCGAGAGCATTCGCCATGCCTTTTTCCAGGTGGGTTCTATCATTACCACCACCGGGTTTTCCTCTGCGGATTTTGACGCCTGGCCTCAGCTCTCGAAGACCATTCTGGTGCTTTTGATGTTTGTGGGCGCCTGTGCGGGCAGTACGGGAGGCGGTATTAAGGTCTCCAGGATCCTGATCCTGTTCAAGGCTATCCGCAAGGAGCTGGCTATGATGATCCACCCCAGAATGGTAAAAAAGATCAAGGTGGACGGCCATACCTTGTCCCATGAGGTGCTGCGCTCCACAAATGTGTTCATCACGGTCTACTTTGCGATCTTCTTTCTGTCGCTTCTGGCGGTGAGCATCGATAATTTCGGGTTCACCACCAACTTTACTGCAGTGGCGGCTACCCTGAACAATATCGGCCCCGGCCTGGATATGGTAGGACCCACCCGGAATTTTGCCCTGTTCAGCCCGATTTCAAAGTGCGTTCTGATCTTTGATATGCTGGCGGGACGCCTGGAGCTGTTTCCCATGCTGATCCTGCTGATGCCGTCCTGCTGGAAGAAATACTGACATTTTATAATCTTTTAACATTTTCCTTTTTCCTGTTTTATTGACTTTCTCACTTTTCCCGCTTTATAATCAACAGGGAAATGGCCGTAAAACCGTGCGCCGGGATCCTGGACAAAGGGGCCTGATGCGGCGGACGGCTGATGCGGCAGGTAAGGAGAAAGTTTTATGATCTCAAAATTCAGCGTCAGAAAACCGTATACTGTGCTGGTGGGAGTGGTGCTGGCGATCATTCTGGGCGTGGTATCCTTTACCAGAATGACGGCGGATCTGCTGCCGAGCATCAGCCTGCCCTATGTGATCGTCATGACCACATACCCCGGCGCCAGCCCTGAGACCGTGGAGCTTGCGGTGACTCAGCCCGTGGAAGCAGCTATGGCCACAGTGAGCAATATAGAGGGAATCAATTCTGTATCCAGTGAGAACTATTCCATGGTGATCTTGGAGTTCGCACAGACGGCGGACATGAACGCGGTGTCCCTGGAGATCCGGGAGAGCCTGGATCAGATCACCAGCTATTGGGACGATTCCATAGGCAATCCCATTATCATGAAGCTGAATCCGGATATGCTTCCTGTGATGATCGCGGCGGTAGGCGTGGAGGGAATGGACAGCGGCGAGATCAGTACATATGTCCAGGACACTGTCATGCCGGAGCTGGAAAGCATCGAGGGCGTGGCCAGCGTCACAGGGACGGGACTTTTGGAGGAGAGCGTCAATGTCATCATTCGCCAGGACAAGATCGATGAGGTCAATGAAAAGGTGTTTGCGGCCATTGATGACAAGATGGCGGATGCGGAACAGGAGCTTGTGGATGGCCGAAAGGAGCTTGAGGACGGCCGAAAGGAGCTTTTAGATAACCAGAAAAAGCTTGTGGACGGCAGGAAAGAGCTGGAAGACGGAAAGAAAGAGATCGAGGACGGGAAACAGGAGCTGGAGGTTCAGCAGAATGAAATCAGCGCTCAGCTGGCAAGCCAGAAGACGGCGCTTTTGTCTGCAAAGTCCCAGTTGGAGTCCCTGCAGACCAGTCTGGCTGCGGCGAAGCAGCTGAATGACGGAATTTCACAGATAGATCGGCAGCTGACACAGATGAAAAATCTGGCAGGAAGCGGCGGGAGCAGCTATTCGGATAGATATGCGGGATATATTTCCTCGGTTTCTGCCGGCGATCCGTCTGACACTGCTGCGGAGATTGCGGCCTTGCGGAGTGAAGTGCTCGGCAATTCCGACGCGCTGGCAGCTCTGTCTTCCGCTAATGCGGAATTGGCTCAGCTGATCCAGAGATTGAGAACGATGGAGAGCTGGTATCCCACAGATGCAACGGTAGGCATTACGGTACAGGGTGGATTAACTATGCTGCAGACTCCGGCAAATGCAGCCATTCCTACCATGGAGGCTCAGAAAACAGGACTGCAGACGGCCTTGATATCCCAGACCAGCGGGCTTGGATACGACGGGTATGTGGCAATGGTCAACGCCACTCTGGCAAGGCAGAACATCACCGACCTGGATAAGGCGATCCAAGATATCAACAGCGGCCTGTCCCAGCTGGAACAGGGCCAGATGACCGCCGCCATCGAGTTCGCCAACGGCAAGGCGACGATTGCTCTGGGGGAGTATCAGCTGGAGCTGGCAGAGTCCCAGCTGGATGCCGGCGAGGAGCAGCTCAAGTCCGGCCTGGAGCAGATGGACGATGCGGAGGAGCAGTTAAAGGACGGGGAAGAGCAGTTCGAGGATGCAAAAGAGGACGCCTATGCCCAGGCAGACATGAACAGCGTCCTCACCGTGGACACCATCACCGGGCTTCTGACGGCCCAGAACTTCTCCATGCCGGCAGGCTATGTGACCGAAGACGGCGTGGACTATATGGTGCGCGTCGGTGACAAGCCCTCCACTGTGGAAGAGCTGAAAGCCCTGCCTCTGATGGATCTTCATATGGACGGTGTCCCCGTGATCTATCTGGGGGATGTGGCGGATGTGTTCTACACCGACAATTCGGCGGATATCTACACCAACGTGGACGGCAGCGCGGGCGTGATGCTGACCATACAGAAGCAGACCGGCTATTCCACCGGGGAGGTCTCCGACCTGCTGGGTGAGCGGTTTGAAGAGATGATGGCGGAAAACGAGGATCTGAGCCTGATCACCCTGATGGACCAGGGCGTCTACATTGATCTGGTGATGGATTCCATCATCAGCAATATCCTATGGGGCGGCGGACTGGCTATCCTGATCCTGCTTGTGTTCCTGAAAGACCTGCGGCCCACGCTTGTGGTGGCGTTCTCTATCCCCATCAGCCTGGTGACGGCCATCGTCTGTATGTATTTCAGCGGCGTGACCTTGAACGTGATCTCTCTGTCAGGCCTGGCATTGGGCATCGGTATGCTGGTGGACAACTCAATCGTGGTGATCGAGAATATCTACCGATTGCGCGGCGAGGGATATTCTGTGCAGGAGGCTGCCATAGAGGGCGCAAAGGAGGTGGCCGGGGCCATTATGGCTTCCACGCTCACCACCGTCTGCGTGTTCCTGCCCATTGTGTTCACGGAGGGGATTACCAGGCAGCTCTTTGTGGATATGGGACTGACCATTGCATACTCCCTGATGGCAAGCCTTGTGATCGCGCTGACGGTCGTGCCCGCCCTGTCTTCCAGAATGCTGGTGAAGACGAAAGAGCAGAAGGAGGGCAGGATCTTTGCCGGACTGGTGCGCCTGTATGAGAAGCTGTTAAAGGGAGCGCTTCGGGTAAAACCTCTGGTTTTGGTGCTTGTGCTGGCTTTGCTGGCGGGCAGCGTCGCTCTTGCATTTACCAACGGCACGGCGTTCATGTCGGATATGGACTCCACTCAGCTTACAGTGACTGTGACGCTTCATGACGATGCAATTCTGGAAGAGACCGGAGAAGTGACGGATCAGGTGGTGGACGCCATTCTGTCCATTGATGACGTGATGAATGTGGGCGCCATGATTTCAACTTCCAACATGTCCCTCCTGGGGGGCGGCGGCAGCGAAAGCACCAATTCCGCCACGGTCTATGTGGTGACCCGGGAGGACAAAACTAAGAGCAACGAGGAGATCGCGGAAGAGATCTATGACAAAACAGAGGATCTGGACGCGGAGATCACTGTGGATACCTCCAGCATGGATATGAGCGCCCTGGGAGGAAGCGGCATTTCCATCGAGGTGAGAGGCCGCGACATCGACACCCTTCAGCGGATCGCCGGGGAGGTGGCTGCCATCGTGGAGACTGTGGAGGGAACCGATGAGGTAAGCGACGGCCTGGGCGATGCGGAGGAAGAGCTGCGAATCAGGATCGACAAGGACGAGGCGGTGCATTATGGCCTCACGGTGGCACAGGTATACAGTCAGATATATGCAAAGCTGGCGGAGGCAGGCAGCGCCACTACTCTGGTGGCGGCCGACAGAGACTATAACGTATACGTAAAGAACGGCGGAGATATGGAACTGACCAGGGAGCTTGTAAAGGAGATCCCGATCACGGGCACCGATGAGGACGGCGGAGAGGTGGAGATTCCGCTGTCAGATCTAGCGGACTTTGAACCCGCCCAGGCCCTGACCGCCATCAACAGAACGGCCCAGACCAGGTATGTGGCGGTTTCTGCGGCGATCGCGGACGGCTACAATATCGGGCTTGTGTCCTCGGACGTGGAGAAAGCGCTGGCGGACTATGAAGTGCCTGCCGGATATCAGCTTGTATTTTCCGGTGAGAATGAGATGATCGAAGATGCTATGAGCCAGGTGATGCTCATGATGCTCCTGGCGATCCTGTTCATGTATCTGATCATGGTGGCCCAGTTCCAGTCCCTGCTGTCCCCGTTCATCATCATGTTCACAATCCCGTTGGCGTTCACAGGCGGCTTTATGGGGCTGTGGATCAGCGGCAGCGAGGTCAGCGTCATTGCCATGATCGGCTTTGTGATGCTGGCGGGTATCATTGTCAATAACGGTATCGTGCTGATCGACTATATGAATCAGCTGCGCGAAAGCGGCATGGAGAAGCGCCAGGCGATCCTGACCGCAGGCCGCACCAGGCTCAGGCCCGTGCTGATGACGGCCCTGACTACGATCCTGGCTCTGTCCACCATGGTATTCAGCCAGGATATGGGAGCGGAGATGGCGAAGCCTATGGCAGTTGTGACCATCGGCGGTCTTCTGTACGGAACGCTGCTGACGCTGGTGGTGATCCCCTGCGTCTACGATCTCCTGAGCCGGGAAAAAA